>JBATIN010000557.1:0-16451 GCA_049667765.1 Flavobacteriaceae bacterium | reverse complement strand
ACCTTGGAGAACATTGAAAAAGGCGACCCCATGGCCGTTTATAAACAAATGGGCGAATTCAATATGTTTTTGGGCATTACCATCAATAATGTTCGAGTAGCGCTCATGGCCTTTGCCTACGGAATTTTTCTCGGCGTCGGCACCCTAATGATCATGCTACAAAACGGAATTATGCTTGGTAGCTTTCAATACTTCTTTTACGATAAGGACTTGCTCTGGGAATCGGCCCGTACTATCTGGATCCATGGTACCATTGAAATTTCGGTTATTATCATCGCTGGTTGTGCTGGTTTGGTGCTCGCGAACGGCCTGCTTTTTCCGGGTACTTATTCTAGGCTTGAATCGTTTAAAAGAGGCGTGAAAAATGGCCTCAAAATTATGGTAAGTACCGTACCATTTTTTATTATAGCCGGATTTTTAGAAGGCTTTGTAACGCGGCATACCGAAATGCCCGACTGGCTCGCCATTCTCATTATCACGAGTTCTTTGGCCCTGATCATTTACTATTACGTCGTTTACCCCATACAACTAAATAAAAAACCAACAATATGACAAACCAATACATTGAGTTCAAAAAACAACGAGAACTCGGCGATATTTTATCGGACACCTTTGCTTTTATTAGAAATGAATTTAAACCCTTCGTTTCTACCTTCTTCAAAATAGTAGGGCCCTATCTTTTTATTATGATCATTGCCCTAGGGCTTTACATGTACTATATCGGTAACACCTTTGGCCTGCTCATGTTCAATGCAGATTCGGCGCCGAATATTGCTTTAATACTAGTGGTGGGGGCTTTTTACGTGGTAGCGCTCGTGGCCGTTTATACCATATCGCAATCGACCGTGTTACATTATATAAAATCGTATGCCAATGGAAAAGGCACAACTGATTTCAATACCATAAAAAAAGATGTATATGGCTCTATTTTGAATTTTATCGGACAAGGTTTCTTGGTAATAATCTCGTTGATAGCCGGATTTTTTATCTGCTTTTTTCCGATGATCTACCTTTTGGTGCCGCTGTCACTAACTTTTGCCATTATGGTGTACAACCGACTTTCTGTTAGCGATGCCTACAGTTACAGTTTTACCCTGGTTAAAAATGAATGGTGGATTACGTTTGCTACCTTGTTGGTAGTAGGTATTGTCGTTTATATCGCCAGTCTTGCATTTGCGTTGCCTACGGCCATTTACAACTGGATAAAAATGGGCATATTTTCTGGCGCGGTCGATGCTGAAGGTGTATTAGACATGTTTAAAGACCCGATCTATATTCTTTTTAACGTAATAGCTACGGTAGCTCAATTTCTAATGAACATTATTTCGATCGTGGCGGGCGCCTTTATCTACTTCAATCTCAACGAAAAGAAAAACTTTACGGGCACCTACGAACGTATCGAAAGCTTAGGTGAAACGCTCTAAAAGTCAACATGGTAAACAACCTTCGCCTCCTTATTATTTTTATCCTGTTGGCCCCATTGAGCTGGGCCCAGCAAGATTCAACGGCGACCGTTGATTACGATACCGCTTCTTTGCAAGTACAGAAAATAGAGGCAAATGACCTACAACAGTATCGCGACAATGACGAGTTCGATTATGAGGTACTAAAACAAGACCAGACCTGGTGGGACGATTTTAAATCCTGGTTGGGCAATCTATTGATCCAATTCTTTGAATGGATCTTTGGTGTAGAAAAAGCAGCAGGATTTCTTCAGGTCTTTTTTAGAATCATACCTTACCTGCTTTTGGCGCTTTTGGTCTTTATTCTAATAAAGTTCTTTTTAAACGTGAATGCCAATGCCCTACTACAGGCCAAAAAGAACCAAGCATTGGTGTCGTTATCAGAAGAAGAACATATTATTAAAAATGAAGATATTCAGCAACTGATACAACAAGCCCTTCAAGAAAAAAACTATCGTCTGGCCATTCGCTACTACTACCTCTACATCTTGCAAATCATGGGCGACAAAGAAATTATAGTTTGGGAACTTCAAAAAACGAACTACGATTATTTGAACGAAATCGACAGAGAGGAATTAAAACGCCCTTTTGGCAACATTACAAGATGGTACGATTATATCTGGTACGGTAACTTTGACATTGATGAACCCAAATACAAACGGGCGGAGCGTGAATTTGAATCGCTGCAAAAAACCTTGAAAGATGGGTAAAAAGGGCAACGTCTATATAATTATCGCTGTGGTTACCCTTGCAGTGCTCATGCTCTTGCAATACAACCAACCCAAAGAGATCAATTGGTTTCCGTCGTATGTGGCGCAGCATAAGATTCCATATGGCACTTTTGTGCTCAGTGACGTGATGAAAAAAATGTTCCCCGTTGATTTGGAACAGGTCAATAAACCGCCCTTTGAATTTTTAACCGATACCCCTGAAGCCCATGGCACCTATTTTTTTGTCGATGACAAAGTAACTTATGGTGAAAGCGAGCTCAACACCCTGCTAGATTGGGCCCATGAAGGCAATACGCTATTTATCGCTTCCCGTACATTCGAGGATGAGCTTTTGGACACCCTAAATCTAAAAACATCAAACCTGTATGCCGATTTTGGGGAAACAAAAAACCAGCTGCATCATTTGGTGCATCCTAAGTTGAAAACAGCTGATGGCTATCCTTTTGATAAAGATCAGTATACCACCTATTTTAAAACAACCGATTCTACCGAGGCCAGCATTTTAGGATATGTAAATTATTTTGATGAGGATGGTGCTTCACAAGAGAACAATTGTAATGTGATACGAACAACTTTCGGCAAAGGGAAGATCATACTTTCTACTTTCCCCAACGCCTTTACCAATTATTTCATCCTGAAAGAAAACAATAAAGATTACACAGCCGGGCTATTGTCTTATCTTGATGCAACGAGCCCTATTTATATAGATCAATATTATAAATCGGGAAAAACCTTTTACACCTCGCCCATGTACCTGTTTTTGAATACCAAAGAATTTAAATGGGCCTATTACCTTGCCTTGATCGGGGTATTGTTCTATGTTATTTTTGAGGGAAAACGAAAACAAAGGGCCATACCCGTAGTGCTTCCGCTTAAAAACCAGACCTTGGCCTTTACCCGAACTATCGGTGATATGTATTTTGAAAAAGGAGAGACCAAAGCCATAAGTGATCACAAAATCGCCCATTTTATGGAGTATATACGCTCTCATTTTTATATGGGTACTCAAGACATCAATGAAGAATTTTATAAAAATCTCGCTGCACGAAGCCATCATTCCGTAGAAGATATAAAAGCACTTTTCACGCAAATGGAGCGCATGAAAAAGAGCGAAGCTTTGGGTAATGAAGAATTAAAAAAACTAAATAACAGTATTGAATCTTTTAAAAAAATAGCCCATGGAAAATAACGAAATGGAAAAAAACGACCTGAACTTTGATAACCGAATTCCTTTGGAAGACCTCAGAAACGCCGTGGACAACATAAAGGCCGAACTCGCCAAAGTGATCATTGGGCAAGAAAACTTTATAGAACTGTTGATCGTGTCGCTCTTGATCGATGGGCATGTGCTTATTGAAGGGGTACCCGGTATTGCCAAGACCATCACGGCCAAACTATTTGCCAAGACCCTTAAAACCGATTTTAGCCGCATTCAGTTCACCCCTGATCTCATGCCTAGCGATATTTTGGGCACTTCGATCTTTAACGTTAAAACCTCGGACTTCGAGTTTAAAAAAGGTCCTATCTTTTCGAATGTCGTTCTCATAGATGAGATCAACCGTGCGCCGGCCAAGACCCAGGCGGCCATGTTCGAAACCATGGAAGAACGACAAGTAACCATGGATGGCGCCACCTATAAAATGGATGTGCCCTTTATGGTGCTCGCCACCCAAAACCCTATTGAACAAGAAGGCACCTATGCCCTACCCGAAGCACAGTTAGATCGTTTTATCTTTAAGATCAAGGTCGATTACCCGACCGTGGAAGAAGAAATTCGTATCATACAGACCCATCACGAGCGCAAGGGCTCAAAACCGCAAGAACTCATAAAAGATGTCATAACTCCGAAACAGCTGGCCGATTTTAAGTCGAAAATACAAGATGTGGTCGTAGAAGAAAAAATAATAAAATACATCGCCGATATCATTACCAAGACCCGAAACCATCCACATTTATATTTAGGCGGTTCGCCGAGGGCCTCCATTGCCACATTAAATGCGGCAAAGGCTTTTGCAGCCATCAACGGGCGAGATTTTGTGATTCCTGAAGATATAAAAAGGGCACTGGTACCCGTTTTGAACCACCGTGTTATTTTAACGCCCGAACGCGAAATGGAAGGAATGACCACCGAAAGCGTGGTCAATATGATTACAGAATCTGTAGAAATTCCGAGATAGCCGCATGCAGTTTTTAAAGTCGTTTTACATACATAACACTTTTTTCTGGTACATCGCCATACTGGCGGCATGTTTTATGCTCTCGTTCTGGGTTACCCCGCTCTACCCTATCGCTTGGGTCTTGACCTTGCTTTTGGCGGCCCTATTTCTGTTTGATATCTACTTGCTTTTCGCCTTAAATGGCATGGAGGCAAAACGAAAGTTGCCGCAAAAGCTATCTAATAGCGATTTTAATCCGGTCACCATCGAGTTTAAGTCTAGCTACCCTTTTAGGTGTTTTATTTCGTTGATCGATGAACTTCCTGTCCAATTTCAAAAACGCGATTTTGAACACAAGACTAGTCTGATCAAAGGTGAAAAGCACCTGTTCGAATACTCCGTTAGGCCCGTTGATCGCGGAGAATATGTATTCGGAAACCTGAACGCTTTCGTTTCATCTCCACTAAAAATCGCAAAACGCCGCTATGTCTTCCAAAAAGACCAAATGGTACCCGTTTACCCCAGTATCATTCAAATGCAGCAGTACGATTTTTTGGCCATCAGCAATAAATTGAACCTATTCGGACTCAAAAAAATCCGTCGTATAGGTCATACCCAAGAATTTGAACAAATTAAGGAATATGTTGCCGGTGACGATATCAGAACGTTAAACTGGAAGTCAACGGCCAAACAGAATCAGTTGATGGTAAATCAATACCAAGATGAGAAATCGCAACCCATCTACTCCATCATCGATACGGGCAGAGTCATGAAAATGCCCTTTAACGAGCTTAAACTTTTAGACTACGCCATCAATTCAACCTTGGCCTTCTCTAACGTGGCGCTCAAGCGAAATGACAAAACAGGACTGGTCGCTTTTTCCAAAAACATTGAGACCTATTTGCCGGCCGTGCAAAAATTAACGCACCTGAATGCCATTTTAGAAAAACTGTACAACATAACCACCGAGTTTACCGATTCCGATTTCGGTTTGCTTTATGCTCATATCAAACGAAAAATCAACCACCGAAGCCTTTTATTGCTATACACCAATTTTGAGCACATTTCATCCTTAAAACGGCAGCTTCCTTATTTATTGGCCATTGCAAAAAAACATGTGTTGGTAGTTATCTTTTTTGAGAATACCGAATTGGAAGCGCTTATTGCTTCAGATGCCGAAGATCTTCAAGCCATTTATCATAAGACCATTGCCGAGAAATTTTCCCTCGAAAAAAGACTGATGCAAAAAGAATTGCAACAATACGGCATTCAGACCATATTGACCAAGCCTGAAAACCTGACCATCAACACGATCAATAAATATTTGGAAATCAAAGCGAGGGGATTGCTTTAATCAATTATAAGCTAATATAAATTGCGTAGTATAGCTTGTGCCTGAAGGTTGGAAACAACGTCGCGTGAACCATTTTCGAGTACATCAAAAGGCAATGCGTACTGAATTTGGATTACATATGATGAAGAGCCCATAACATTGGTATGGTATCGCCGACGGCTTTTTTTAAGTAAAAGATTCAAAGCAACCCCTGACACGATACCGCCTAAAGTCGTAAAAAGTACATCGCCATTATCCCAAACCCCATAATCGTATTGGTCATACGCCTCTTTGGCCAGACCCGCGACAAGACTGCTACCAACGGCACCAACCCACATCCATGTTTTATCTCCTTTGAAAACTTTATGGGCGGCATATCCTCCAAGGCTACCGATGACAACTCCCGCAGCCAAATGTTTTGCCTTATCAGGACCCCATTCGATTTGTGACCTGACAGTTCCAAAAAGGCAACATAGCACAAAAAATAAGATATATCTTTTCATTTTACCATCTTCCAAATTATTCCGGATCGATTTTATAACTGGCTCCGACCAATATTGAATATAAACATACCATGTGTTTCTAAACACCAATTTACCTAATTATCGACAAGAGGTAAACTATACCTTTTACAAAGACAAGATTTCCCTATCTTTCCCAATATATATTCTGAATTAAGCACATTGACGTATTTACTATGACCACATTCAAAAACATATTTCTTCTCTTAGTACTATTATTTTCAACGGGTTGGATACAACTAAATGCCCAAACCTACGCCAAAAACGGTATGGTCGTATCTTCCGATAGAGCTTCTTCCGAGGTCGGGGTATCCATTCTTAAAAAAGGAGGCAATGCTGTGGATGCGGCCATCGCAACGGCGTTTTCTTTGGCGGTAACACACCCGGCAGCAGGAAATATTGGCGGTGGCGGATTTTTGGTATTCATGAACGCCTCAGGCAAGGTAACAACTATCGATTTTCGTGAAAAAGCGCCTTTGGCGGCAGGGCCTGATATGTATCTCGATGAAAACGGAAACCTCATAGAAGATATCAATCACATGACGGCAAAGGCTATTGGGGTACCCGGCACTGTGGCCGGACTCTATCTAGCTCATCAAAAGTATGGTCAACTTCCTTGGGCCGAATTAGTACAACCGGCGATCAATCAGGCCGAGAAAGGTTTTGTCTTTAATTGGTCGCTTTATGGGGCGGCGGAATATTTCTCTTCCGAGGTAAATAAGAATGAGTTCATGAAGAACTATTTCAAGAACGAAATAGGAGAAATTCCTGAACCCGGAGAGCTATGGCATCAACCTGACTTGGCCCAAACCCTGATATTGATCCGAGATAAGGGCCATGACGGGTTTTATAAAGGAGAGACCGCCAAGAAAATTGCCGACTGGATGAAAGACAATGGTGGCATCATCACAATAAAAGACCTGAAAAAATATGAGGCCATTGAACGCAAACCGATAAAAGGAAGCTACAAGGGGTATGATCTTTTTTCTATGCCTCCGCCGAGTTCTGGCGGGGTAGCCTTGATCGAAATGATGAACGTGATGGAATTGGCCGACTTTAAAACCATGGAATTCAATTCTGCTGTGCATTTACATCTGGTGGCAGAAGCCATGCGCAGGGCTTTTGCAGACAGGGCGGAACATTTGGGCGACCCTGATTTTAACCCGGATATACCTATTGATAAATTGACCTCTAAAGATTTTGCAAAAAAACGTTTTGATGAAATCGACTTGAAACGCGCCTCGGTAAGCGATTCAACAAAATTCGGGCAATTGTACGATGGAGAAAGCACGACCCATTTGTCAACAATGGACAAAGACGGAAATGCGGTATCCCTCACCTATACTTTGGAATATAGCTATGGCTCCCAAATGGGCTCGGCGGAGCTAGGGTTTATCTTCAATAATGAAATGGGCGATTTTAATCCCCAACCGGGCGTAACCAAAAGCAACGGACAAATAGGAACCGACCCAAACCTCGTGGCCCCAGAAAAAAGAATGCTCTCCAGCATGACCCCGACCATCGTAGGAAAAGATGGGAAACCGTATTTGATCATCGGAAGTCCTGGTGGACGAACCATTATAAATACCGTTTTTCAGACCGTATTCAACGTACTCGAATTCAATATGCGTATCGACAAAGCTATCGAGGCCTTGAAGATCCACCACCAATGGTTGCCCGATGAGATTGTATATGAGAAAAATCTATTGTCGCCAGACACTAGAAAGCTCCTTGAGAATATGGGGCACACCCTACAGGAGCAAGATAATATGGGTGCCCTTATGGGAATTACCTATGATTCAGAAAAAAAAGTCTTTACGGGTGCCTCAGATTCTTCGCAACCTGATAGCGGTGCCGTGGGCTATTAAGTGGTGAGCCGAAATAAATTATACCGAACAATAAAAGTGGTCATATGGCACTTAGGTTCTTAAAATAAAATCCTAAATTGTAGACCTACTTTTAATGAAGCTTTAAACAGAATGAAACATTATAAATCGAAATCATGAAAAAAACTTTACTTATCGGTGTGGTTGTACTCCTTTTTGCGGTTACAGGATTCGCAAATCAACAAACCACACAATCTGTGGCGGAAAATCCTTTCTTAGGCACTTGGACCATGGATATCTCAGGCGACGAAAAAGGTATAGGCTGGCTCAATGTTCATAAAGACAAGGGATTTCTGGATGCCGAAATGTTATGGATCGGCGGTAGCGTATTGCCCGTTGGCCACGTATTTATGGTGGATGACGATACCATGGTTGTAACAAGAACCTTCGAATACAAGCGAAGTGATGAGCGCACGCACATTTTGACCCATGTAGTTCGCATCGAAAAAGACGGCGTTGATGGCATCAAGGGCGTCATGACCGGACCTGCTTGGGGCAAATCTGGTGAAACTACCCAAACCTTTACTGGGAAAAGGATGCCTCCGATGCCCGATAAACCCGACTTGAGCCAAGTAAAATATGGCAAGCCTATTAAACTTTTTAATGGTAAAAACTTGGATGGATGGCGCATTATCGACCCCAACCATAAAAATGGATTCAAGGTAGTCGACGGCCAATTGGTTAACGATCCTGTTCAACCCAAAGAGGGAGAACATTTGCACTATGGCAATCTAAGAACCGAACAAGAGTTCGAAGATTTCAATCTAAAACTAGAGGTTAATGTACCCGAGGGTAACAATAGCGGCGTGTATCTTCGAGGTCTTTATGAGATTCAGGTAGTCGATTCATACGGTAAAGCATTGGATCCGCACAACATGGGGGCGCTATATAGTAGAGTCACACCAAGCGAGGCTGCAGAAAAACCTGCGGGTGAATGGCAAACACTCGATATTACGTTGGTAGACCGCCATGTGACCGTGATTTTCAATGGCAAAAAAATCATTGATAACGCCCCGGTACTAGGACCAACGGGAGGAGCAATAAGTTCGGATGTAATAGCGCCCGGACCCATTTACCTTCAGGGAGATCATGGTAATGTTTCTTATCGCAATATTATTTTGACTCCGGTATTATAATAGTTTTAAAATAGCTTTTTAAACAAAACCCTAGTTTTCTAGGGTTTTTGTTTGTTCAATTCTAAATTCCATTGGTTTCGCAACGAATTAGCTTTTTTTTATGAAACGGCCTCGACTGATTCGATTAAATTCGAACAGTACTAAACCAAAAGGTAAAATACGTGCCAATACGCTAACCATGAACCATATTAAATGTTTTATCAGTTTTTTGTTTTTGGTTCCGTTACTGGGCTTTTCGCAAACCACCAATGAAACTTCCACAAAAGAAGCCTCAAAAAAAAATAGGCCCACCTATCGAGGAATTTCTCTAGGTGGTCTCGGAATTGGCAGTTTTCGTGATTTCGCCACTTCGCCCTTAACCTATTCGGGTATATCGCTTTCTTCTTCCCGTTTTAAACTCAAGATCGACCAAGCAAGGGAAACTCAACTTGGAAGCGCTTTGGCGATAGGTTTTTATGGCAATACTTTCAATGACCACTTCAGTCAAAGTATTGTTATATCCCCCTCGATCTATTATTCCGAGCTTTATGAAATAAAAAGGTTCAGTTCTGAAAAGTTGAATGTCAAGGCAGGGGGCATGATCGATTTATCCGCAAATGTTCGAATAAACCCTGACCTCAATAACAATGCAGTTGGTTACGAATTAATACCGACTCTTTTTGGCAGTGCAAAGGGCACACTTGATGTAAGTCGAAATGTAGATAGGTATAAAAAGTTTTTATTTTTCAAATACCATCTTCTAAAAAGAACGAAAAAGCTCGCGTTAAGATTCAATGTCGGACTCGTAAATTCTTCTTATCGAAACGGTTATGTTTATTCAGGCCAGTCATTTTTACTTAACGACTCCAAACTCTTTGATGGATATCAGTTCAAGGTGTTTTCCGGGTTTCGAATGAGCAGCTCCTTGGATTATACCCTTTATTCAAGAAAGAACTCCAATGCGGTTCAGTTTTCCTATGTTTGGGATGCCTACACCACTGGAGGCAATTTTGACACTTTTGAAATGGCGCAACACGCCTTGCGGTTCACACTATTGTTCAACACCAATTAATGTGATGATGAAAACACTTAAGTTATTGATCCTAATTGCTTTACCTATATTTACTTCATGTGAAAAATTGCTGTTTGAAGAAGATTTGGCTTCTACAGATCCAAATGCGAATTTTGAATATCTCTGGAAGGAATGCAATGAAAAATATTCGTATTTCGAACTTAAAAATATTGAATGGGAGGCCGTAAAAACCGAATACGAGGCAAAACTATATGATGAAATGACCCAAGATTCTCTCTTCAATGTTTTAGGAGACATGTTGACTTTACTACGTGACGACCATGTCAACTTGATATCGAATTTCAATGTATCTTTTTTTGGTACCGAATTTCTTGGTCAAGATAATTTTTATGGACGCTTGATCGAAGAACATTACCTGAACAGGGATTATTATATCACCGGACCTTTTGGTCACAATTTTTTGGCGAACGATGAGATTGGATACATCCGTTTTTCCTCTTTTCCAGGCACTGTGACTGATACCAACCTCGATTTTATATTGAACCGATATAAAGATACCAAGGGCCTCATTATAGATTTGCGTGAAAACGGCGGAGGCGCTGTTTCAGATATCTTCAAAATACTAAGCCGTTTTGTGGAAGAAAAAACCTTGACGAACTACTCGCGTATCAAAAACGGCCCTGGGCACAACGATTTTTCAGAAGCCGAACCTGTATATGTTTCACCGCATAAAGGAATCCGATATACCAATAAGGTTATCATGCTGACAGATCGGGGAACCTACAGTGCAGGCTCGTTTACCGCATTGGCGACCAAGGCCCTGCCCAACATCATTTTAATGGGCGATATCACTGGTGGCGGACTAGGCCTGCCAAATGGTGGACAACTGCCCAATGGGTGGACTTATCGGTTTTCGATTACCCAAGGTTTGACCTTAGATAAAAGTCCCGAGTATGAAAACGGGGTGCCGCCCGATATTCAGGTGCTTTTTGATTGGAACGATTTGACTAAAGACGAAGTATTGGATCGGGCGATTTTAGAGTTGCAATTATAAGGGAGCTTGCTTTTAAATGTTAAGGCATTACCAAAAACCCATTTTTGAGTTCTTTACAGATCTCAAGATGCCGAGAAATTACTGATTTCTATACCCTTTAAAAAAAACTAAAAAAATGAGCAGTCAACAACTCACCATCACCGCCGAAATTATTGCCAAACCCGGTAAACAAGAATTAGTAAAACAATCTTTATTAAATCTGATACCCCCTACCCTTCAAGAAGCTGGTTGTATGAACTACGATTTACATCAGGACAATAAAAACTCCAATCGATTTTTCTTTTATGAGAATTGGGAAACCCGTGAACATTGGCTCGACCATAATGCCAGTGCCCATATTGCCGACCATAAAAAACGAACCGAAAGTTTAATTGTTATAGTCAGTATTAATGAGATGAGTCCTGTACCTCTAAAATAAAACCTATTCGAAAAAGTAGTATCTTGTTTAATGGTTCACTTAATGATTTAGACTCCCCCGACTAGGTTTTATATCAGATTTCCGTTCCCTCAAATTGTTCAACCATAAAATACTGTAAAAATGAGGGGCTCTATTTTTTTACTTCTGCCATTAATGTGCATAATAGGTAAAGCACAAGAAAATCTTCCAATAATCGACATGCACTTACATGCATTGCCCGCATCTCAAAACGGGCCCCCTCCCAACGCTATATGTGCTCCGCCTGAAACCATGCCATTGCATGATCCAGCAAGACCTTGGGCACAGCATTTTGGTGAATGGCTCAAAAACCCTGATTGTGAAACAGCGATTTGGGGGCCGGAAACCGATCAAGCTGTTATGGAACAAACATTGGAAATTCTTGAAAAGCACAATATTTACGGTATGACCAGTGGTTCTTTGTTGGATGACTATATCAAAAACGCCGAAAATCGTATTATTCCGGGATTGGGATTTAGTTTTTTCAACCCTGATTGGACCCCCGAAAAAGTAAGTAACCTATTGGCATCAGGTAAATACAAGGTGTTCGGGGAGGTAGCGATTCAATATAATGGGGTTTCGCCCAGCGATTCGCTCTTTGCACCTTATGCAAAAATTGCTGAAGAATTGGATATTCCTATAGGAATTCATGTTGGTACAGGACCTCCGGGGGCTGCTTACTTGCCTGGGGTTCAAAATTACCGAGGAAGACTTCATAGTGCCTTGGTTGTGGAAGAACTTTTGATGCGACACCCGAAATTACGAATTTACTTGATGCATGCCGGCTACCCAATGATCGATGATCTTCTCGCCGTTCTATGGACGCATCCACAGGTCTATGTAGGTGTCGGAGCTATATGCTACGCCATACCAAGAAAAGCATTTCACGAGTATCTAAAGCGCATCGTTGATGCCGGATATGGAAAACGTGTTCTATTCGGTTCGGACCAAATGAATTGGCCAGGCACTATAGAAGTAGGGATCGAGGCAATCAATACGGCCGAATTCTTGAGTCCTGAACAAAAGCGGGATATCCTATATAATAATGCTGCCAGGTTCTTGCGCCTGACCGACGAGGAAATTGCTAAGCATCACGGAAAATAAAAACTTTATTTGTTCACAAACTAAAAATATTCGAACAAAATAAAACCCCTGACATCATCTGACATTCATGCCGATATCTTTGCGGTATGTTTAACCTTTAAAACCATAAAAGATGTCAAATGCAATCAGCTGGTTTGAAATCCCGGCAAAGAACTACGAAAGAGCTAAAAAATTTTACAACTCGGTATTGGATATCGAAATTAAAGATGCCCAGATGCCCGAAGGTAAATATGGGGTGTTTCCATATGATAACGATAACAATAAAGTTGGTGGAGGACTGGTAGAAATGCCAGGGTATATGCCATCGGCAACGGGCGCTACCGTTTATTTAAACGGCGGCGATGACCTTGGGGTTCCATTAGCACGAGTGGAAAGTTCGGGAGGCAAGGTCGTCATTCCCAAGACCGACATCGGCGAAAATGGCTTTATGGCACATTTTCTTGACACCGAAGGGAACAAGGTCGCGCTGCATTCTTGGAATTGAATCTAATTTAAAAAAGATGGTAGTGGACTTTTAAACAGGTTCACTACCTTTATTTTATGACCCAGTTAGCAAGACTCATTTCGATATTGACGCTGTTGAAATCAAGAAGGATCTTAACGGCGACCGAACTATCCGAAAAATACGAGGTCAGCGTTCGTACCATCTATCGCGATATTCAAAAACTGATCGAATCCGGCGTGCCAATTATTACCTTGGAAGGACGAGGCTATACCTTGATGGACGGCTATACTGTCGCTCCTGTACAATTTACGGAGAAACAGGCCAATGCCCTGATCACCGCCCAGCATTTAGTAGGTAAAACAAACGATTCCTCCTTTGTAAAAGATTTCGAGGAGGCCTTGATTAAAATCAAATCCGTTTTTCGTTCTTCAGTTCTGGAAAAGAGCGAAATGCTGAACAATAAAATCCACGTTTTCGATACAAGGCAAGAAAGTATTTCCAGCAATGCGCTATCGGAAATACAAATGGCGATTACCCATTATAATTATGTAGAGATCAATTACCGTAAAGCGGATGACCCAAATATTTCATTCCGAAAAATCGAACCCTGTGCTATTTTTTCTACCGAGAACAAATGGATCTTGATCGCATGGTGCCATCTACGAAAAGACTATCGCGCTTTTCGAATTGACCGTATCCAACATTTTAAAATCCTTAAAGAACAGTTTGATGATCGTAAATTCTCCATTCAAGATTATTTTAACTGTGAAAGGGAAAAGGCCTATCGGGCCCAATTTAAATGATTTTTTGAGTTTATCATCACTAGATACAGATAAATACATTTTGTCGGTTCCATTTATAAACCTTTGATAAACAGAAACGTGCATTCGGACATTAAATACCATGGTTCGTCCTAAGAAATCGATTTTATGCAGATTTACAATTTACCTTTAGTAAAGTTTCAGAAGTACCATTAACCCAACTCCTCCTATTTCTGTAATTGCCAAGTTGATTCCTCCAATTAATGACGTTTCCATTTACGAAGAAAACTTCCCCCCTATAACATAAACTCAAAGATTACCTGAGACTGCTCTGTAAGACACTAATGATGTGCCTCAAGCGGATGCATTTTTCAGTTGTAACTGAATTATTGTAAAACCATTAAAACTTAAACGTATGAAAACAAAAATCCAAAGTCGCATTAAAACAATGTTCAAACCGGTCATGTTGGCCCTCATACTTTTGGTCTATTCCTGTAGCACGGATCCAGAGCTCCTACCAGAAGAAAACCTAGAACCCGAAGTAACCGTGCAGCCAGAAGTAAACCTAGATTTAGAAGAACAACCTGATATAAATTATATTTTGACCGAGATAGCCAGAGGCGCAAACCTGCACGGAGCCAATGGCGTCGACATTGGGCCAGACGGCAACCTTTACATCGGCAGTGTTGTTGGCCAGGAAATCGTTGTTATGAACAAGGAAAACGGATCGATCGTCGATCGGCTTGGAAAAGAGAAGAGCGTAATTGGCGCCGATGATCTGGTGTTCGGCCCGGATGGATCGCTCTACTGGACCGACATATTGGTCGGCGAAGTAGGCCGAATGGCTCCGGATGGCTCCATAACCAAACAGTTTGTAGCTCCGGGTGTCAATCCAATTGCATTTTCACCCAGTTGTCGTCTTTTTGTAGCACTTGATTTTTTAGGTGATGGGCTATACGAGCTAGACCCCAATCTTATCGAGCCTCCACGGCCAATCATCATATCTTCCGAAGCAAACCCTTTCCCACTTGGTTTTTTAAATTCATTTGACTTCGGTACCGATGGGCGTTTATACGGGCCGCTGTTTGCCGCAGGTTTGGTCATAAGTGTCGATGTCGGTAATCCAGGGGACCCTGTTTCTGCGGACCCTTTCGCGGATGGCACCATTAAAATAGTGGCAGATGGTTTTGTGAATCCAGCAGCAACAAAGTTTGAATCCGATTGCCTACTTACGGTACTGGATCAAACGGGCGAGGTTTTCAAAGTACATACGCAGACCGGTGAGAAAACACTGTTCACCACCCTTGAACCTGGTTTGGATAATATGGTCTATGCCACGGATGGCACCCTATATATGACGAACAATGACGAAGGCTGGGTGGCTGAAGTTGGGTCAGACGGGCAGGCCCGCATTATCAGTCCGGGAGGGATTATTGCACCTAGTGGGCTAGCAGTTTTATCTGGACCGAATAATCAGGATAATGTATTTTTGGGCGATATATATCGATTGCGGCAATTCAATGGTAGTAACGGCGAACAGGAAAATGTTTATAAAGGCTTTTTAATCCCCGAAGAAAATGGGCAGTCCCTGATATTACCGATGAACCTCAAAACGGATGGGAACAATCTTGTGGTTGCTTCATGGTTCAGTGGTGCGGTACAGGTATGGGATTCTCAAACCAATCAAGTCCTAGAGCATTTTGTAATGGGCGCGCCTATCGATGCCGTTCGATTCAAGGAGGATCTTGTGGTTTCGGATATAGGTCTCGGCGGTGTGGTCTGGGCCAGTGACCATACAATGATATTACCCATAGACAACGCAACTGTATTTGCGCCAAGTGGTTTAGCGACCAATGGAGAATCCGTATGGGTGGCCGACTGGGGCTCTGGCATTGTTTTACGGATCGATTTTGAGGGCAAAACCCCGGCTGCACCAGTTGTTGTAGCATCAGGCCTAGTGTTTCCTGAAGGATTAGCTTTGGATAACGACGGAAATTTATTGGTAGTTGAAACCGGTGCTTCCCGGCTATCCCGTATCGACTTGTCCACCGGAGAGGTAACCATGATCGTGGATGGTCTTGAATTCGGTGCACCTGGCGGGGAAGGCTTTCCGCCTACTTGGACCTTTGATGCTGTAGCCATGGGCTTATCCGGTGACATCTATGTTACGGGTGGCGGACCTAATGTCATTTACCGCCTCTCACCTGAATAAGGTTTATAAAAGTCATTGAAGGAGTAGATCATAAGCATACACGTTGAAGTATTTTGTTTCGGGAAAAAAACTTTTCAAGAGTTTAATGCAAAAATGGAAGACTAGAAAATTATCTACCTAAATATTTACTGGACGGAAGAAGGAGCATTTCATCCTTCAAAAACAACAGTTCGGGCACTATTACTTTGAAAAGCTTAGGGA
>JBATIN010000556.1:0-4585 GCA_049667765.1 Flavobacteriaceae bacterium | reverse complement strand
GACCGGTACGCTGGGGTTGGGCTTGTTCCAAAAAACTACGACATACAATAGTGCGATCAAACAAAAGGCAAAAAGTGCCATAAAAGAAAGTTTTCGCATACCAAAACGGAGCACCAAGGTGCCGTTCAAAAAAGTGGATAAGCCAATGGAGATCGCGAGTCCGGCGAAGATATAGGGGAATTGCTCCGGTAACCCATATTGGTCTTCAAAAATATGTTGCGATGCGCTTAAATACACCAAAAAGGCCCCGGTAACAAAGCCTGAAATGAAAGTAAACGCAACCGTTTCACGGTGCTTTAAAAATTCAATGAGTCCCTTTACGAAAACGCTTCCGGAAAAAGGGATCTTATATTCGGGCTTTAAGGTCTCTACTTGCCGTTTCCAAAACCAGATGCCTACTAGGAGTGCGAAAAATAACTGCATATAGAAAATTCCTTCCCATCCGAAGGCATCCATGATCCACTTTCCAATAGCGGGGGCAACAACGGGTATCAAAATAAAAAACGCCGTTACGAACGACATGACCCTGGCCATATAATCGCCTTTATAGGTATCTCTAATTATCGAAATGGCCATGGTACGTGGTGCCGAAAGTCCAATGCCCTGCAAGATCCGGCCTAGCACCATTATCTCAAGCGAGGGGGCCGTAAGGCACACCACACTGGCCAGTGCAAATAACACAAACCCCGCATAGACAATTGATTTTCTTCCTAAGCTATCCGATAAAGGGCCAAAAAAAAGCTGCCCTACCCCAAGGCCTAAAAAAATCATGGTGATCAAAAGTTGATTATCGGTCGGGTCTAGGCTATGTATGGAGATACCGATCTGTGCTATGGCCGGTAAAATGGCATCGATGGCCAAGGCCACAATAGACATTAAGGCGGCCATTAGCGCTACAAATTCAAAATTTGGACTCGTGTTTTGGTTTTGCATTCGGCAAAAATAGCGATAGGGATCGGCAACTTAAATGGATTGTTGGGATTATTTTGTTCCTTTAATTTCATTCTGCCCAAGCGATACCCAGGCAAGAAAAAAATTGCCTTTTACCTAAACCCTTTGCTATCCGAATCTATTTACCCATAAAAGTTGGATTTATTTCAATGGCACATATACCCCGTTTTTGATAAAAATGCATAGTAATCATTCGATTCCAACAGCGAAGCAATCAAGATTCTAGTTCAAATATGTACTTTTGAAAAAATTTGCTAAATGTTGATTATTGGAATAGCTGGTGGTACGGGTTGTGGCAAAACCACGGTGGTCAATCAAATCGTTGGTGAACTTCCCGCTGGTGAGGTGGGTATTATCTCTCAAGACTCATATTATAACGATCTCTCTCATCTTTCGTTGGAAGAACGTAGAAAGACCAATTTCGATCATCCTAAATCCATCGATTTTGAACTTTTAGAGCAACATCTGACCGAATTAAAACTAGGCAACTCCATAAAACAACCAGTCTACTCTTTTTTGGAGTGTAATAGAACCGAAAAGACCGTTTTGATCCGTCCGTCTAAGGTAATGATCGTTGAAGGTATCTTGATTATGACGAATGCGAGGATCCGTGACATGTTCGATATTAAGATTTTCGTGCATGCCGATTCTGACGAGCGCCTAATCAGACGTTTAAAAAGAGATGTCAACGAACGTGGCTGGAATTTGGACGAAACCCTCGACAAGTACCAGAACCATATTAAACCCATGCACGAGCAGTTTATAGAACCTACCAAAGAATATGCCGACATCATTATACCGAACAATAAATACAATACGGTAGCCGTGGATATTGTACGCACCATCATCAACGAAAAACTCGTCTAACACTCATGGGACTTAAGAACTTAAAAAAGAAAAAATGGTTCGGTTGGGCCACCAACGTCTATGTGATGGTACTAAGCGCATTTGTCATATGGATGCTTTTTTTCGATACCAATTCGCTACTTATTCATCTTGAACTTCGAAAAGAAATAAAGACCTTGCAAAAACAGCAAGAGTTTCTCAAGGAGGAGATCGCTAAGGATAAAAAGATTATTGAAAAACTTTCCGACGAAAAAGAGCTTGAAAAATTTGCTCGGGAAGAATACTATTTAAAACGAAAAAACGAGGAAATCTACCTCATCGAATACGAAGATAGTTTGGATCTTGAAGAGAAAGATTAGTAGCAGATGGCAGTGGCAGTTCGCAGTCGCTTACTAATTTTTTGACCTTATAAACTCCTCAACCATTTTTTTTAACTACCACTTGAAGTTTTTGCCCTTAACAAACTTTAACGCGAGAACGCTAAGTTATTCACGTTGTGTTAACAAAATGGTTTCCCTGGCATCGTAAATAATCGTATTTTTACCCCTTAACTTACGACAACAATGGGCAAGATTATTGCTATAGCAAATCAAAAAGGCGGTGTCGGCAAAACCACTACAACAGTCAACCTAGCTGCCTCGTTAGGTGTACTTGAAAAAAAGGTATTGCTGATCGATGCGGATCCACAGGCCAACGCAACGTCGGGACTGGGTATTGATATCGATACTATCGAAATGGGCACCTACCAATTGGTTGAGCACTCAAAAACAGCTGCGGAGACCATCATCAAAACTTCATCACCTAATGTAGATCTTATACCATCGCATATCGATTTGGTGGCCATAGAGATCGAGCTGGTCGATAAAGACCGACGAGAATATATGATGAAGGATGCCATTTTGGCACTAAAAGATAGGTATGACTACATTCTTATCGACTGTGCCCCTTCGCTCGGCTTGTTGACCTTAAACGCGTTAACTGCCGCCGATTCGGTCATTATACCGATCCAATGCGAATATTTTGCTTTGGAAGGTTTGGGGAAACTGCTTAACACCATTAAGAGTGTTCAAAAAATACACAACCCGGACCTCGATATCGAAGGTATGTTATTGACCATGTACGATTCAAGGTTACGCCTTTCTAATCAGGTTGTGGAAGAAGTTCGAAAACATTTTGGCGATATGGTATTCGATACCGTCATTCAACGCAATGTACGTTTGAGCGAAGCCCCAAGTTATGGCGAGAGCATCATAAAGTACGATGCAAGCAGCAAGGGTGCTACCAATTATTTGAATATGGCGAACGAAGTGGTTCTTAAAAACAAGCAAGCGGTATAAATGGCGAAAGCAACACGTAAACAAGCTTTAGGCAGAGGACTTTCTGCACTTTTGAAAGACCCTGAAAATGATATTCAATCGGTATCCGACAAAAACGCCGATAAGGTTGTCGGCAATATTGTTGAACTTGATTTGGATGCCATAGAAGTCAATCCGTTTCAGCCTCGATCCAACTTTAACGATGAGGCATTGCAAGAGCTTGCCACTTCCATAAAAGAATTGGGCGTAATACAACCAATTACGGTACGCAAACTCGATTTTAACAAGTACCAGTTGGTCTCGGGCGAAAGAAGGTATCGTGCTTCAAAACTTATCGGTTTAGACACCATACCTGCATATATTCGCATCGCGAATGACCAAGAGTCGCTTGAAATGGCCTTGGTCGAGAACATTCAGCGACAAGATTTAGATCCAATAGAAATTGCTTTGTCCTATCAACGTTTGATCGACGAAATTCAATTGACACAAGAAAAGTTGAGCGATCGAGTCGGCAAAAAACGATCTACCATTGCCAATTATATGCGATTATTGAAGTTAGACCCCATCATACAGACCGGAATTCGTGATGGATTCGTTAGCATGGGCCATGGTAGGGCTTTGGTGAACATTGATTCTAAAGAAGATCAAATTGCACTTTATGAAAAAATCGTCGGTCAGAACCTCTCGGTAAGGGCTACTGAACAGGCGGTAAAAACCTATCAAAACGGAACTCCGGAGAAAAAAACGACTAAGGAAAAATCAATCACGCCCGACTTTATCAATAAAGGCATTAGTGAATTGACCGATCATTTAGAAGCCAAGGTAGACATAAATGCTTCGGAAAAAGGCAAAGGTAAGATAGCCATTCCCTTCAGTTCGCCAGAAGAATTTGCTCGTATCAAAAAAATTATACTCGGTGGGTAAAACCCTCTTCATATGCTGTTGTTTTCTTCTTTTCGCTAGTACGAACCATGCGCAAGAAGAGCATGAACCTGCTGTAAAACAAACTCAGGCCCAAGAAGTAGATTCGCTAAAAACCGATCTGAAAAAAGATGGGATCATATTGCAAGACTCAATACTGGTGGTACGCAAACCCATAAATCCGTTGGCCCCTAGCAAGGCCGCTTTTTATTCGGCGGTAGTACCAGGTCTGGGCCAAATATACAATAAACGCTATTGGAAAGTACCTATCGTATATGCGGTAATCGGCACGGGCGTATATGCCTATTTATACAACGACGGATTATATGATCGCTTTAGAGCTGCCTTTAAAAGAAGACAGGCCGGATTTGCCGATGACGAATTTTGGGATTACTATAACCCCGGAGGTGAAATACCAACTACGGGAGATATCTCGACCGAGGCCCTGCAAGACGGACAAGAAAGATATCAAAGAGATCGGGACCTTTCTTTATTGGTCACTATAGCCATGTATGCTTTGAACATCGTAGATGCCAACGTTGATGCCCATC
>JBATIN010000555.1:0-9451 GCA_049667765.1 Flavobacteriaceae bacterium | reverse complement strand
CAAATAATGACTAGGGCATAAATTAGTAGAGGGCATGATAAATTTCGCTGGAAATCAGTAACTTTAAAGGATGCACATGAAGTACTAGACCCATGAAACATAAATTCGGTATCGTTCTCATTTTAGGCCTTTTGATCGCCTTGCTTTTTGCTTTTAAAAAAGGGGTTTTCACTACTTCAAATGATGAATATGTGAATATGAAACTGCCCGAGGTGGTCGACTATAATTTTCATATTAAACCGATACTTTCCGATAACTGTTACACCTGTCATGGACCTGATGCGAATAAACGCAAAGCTGGTTTTCGGCTCGATCTAGCCAAGGATGCTTTTTCCGAGCTTCCTGAAAATCCTGGAAAATTTCCTATTGTCTCGGGCAACCCGAACAGGAGCGCCATTTATCAGCATATTGTTTCTGATAATCCTGAGGAATTGATGCCTCCACCCGATTCAAAATTGGCCTTGAATTCCTATGAAAAAAAACTGATCAAGAAATGGATCGAGCAAGGGGGCGAATTTGAAAAGCACTGGGCCTTCTTAGCGCCTGAAAAAAGTAAGCTCCCGAGCAATGCGAAAAAGGAGTGGGAGCAGAATGAAATCGACGGATTTATTTTGGCCAAATTAGAGGTGAATGGAATATCGCCTTCCCCAAAGGCACCAATGGAAACCTTGATCCGTAGAATCAGCCTTGATCTTACTGGGCTTCCGCCAAACCGCGAAACGGTTCAAAAATTGGTCAACGATCCCTCGGACGCCGTATTGGAAAAAGTCATTGACGAGTTTTTGGCCTCCCCCGCCTATGGCGAGCGTATGACCCAAGCTTGGCTGGATGTTTCGCGCTATGCCGATTCGCACGGCTATCAAGATGATAGTTACCGTACCATGTGGCCTTGGCGCGATTGGGTGATCCATGCCTTCAATACCAATTTACCCTATGATAAATTCTTGACCTGGCAATTGGCCGGTGACCTCTTGTCCAATGCCACGAAAGAACAACTATTGGCAACAGGTTTCAATCGCAATCACCCAATTACCCAAGAGGGCGGGGTTATTCAAGAGGAATATAGAACCAATTATGTGTTGGATAGAACCAACACTTTAGGCAAGGGCATTTTAGGAATTACCTTGGAATGTGCCCGGTGTCATGATCATAAATACGATCCCATATCGCAAAAGGATTATTATGGTATTTTTTCCTTCTTTAATCATGTAGATGAAAAAGGACTGCAAATGGATGCCGTACAGGCGGCCAACGAAAAGTTTTATGCCGATCCTCCATTTATAAACATTTCAGCCAAAGAAACGGATGATGTACTTTCTTTTGTCAACTTAAAAGAAGGGGAGAAGGTCAAGGTAATGGTCATGAACGATTCCGCCCAGCGTACGTCCTTTATCTTAAATCGAGGGGAGTACGATCAGCCTACCGATAGCGTTACGGCAAATACCCCGGCCGCTATTTTTGAATTCTCCGATGGCCTTCCTAAAAATCGATTGGGCCTTGCCCAATGGGTGACCGACAAAAAGAACCCCTTAACGGCACGTGTATTGGTCAATAGAATATGGGGAATGGTCTTTGGCCGTGGCTTGGTGGAGACCGCCGAAGATTTTGGGGTGCAGGGAAGCCTTCCAACTCATCCCGAACTTCTAGATTGGCTGGCCGTTGATTTCATGGATCAAGGATGGGATATGAAATACCTGCTAAAAAAAATCATGCTGTCGGCCACCTACCAACAAAGCTCAGAACTGACTCCTGAACTTAAAAAGGCGGATCCCGAAAACAGATTGTTGGCGCGAGGACAACGTTTTAGAATGAGTGGTGAAATGATCCGGGATTATATTTTGGCCTCAAGCGGAATTTTGAACCGAGAAGTTGGAGGGCCAAGTGTGAAGCCCTATCAACCCGCCGGACTTTGGGAAGAGACCAATGCCGGTGGAAATCGAGGTATTTTGACAACCTATGTTACCGATGAAGGTGATAAATTATACCGACGATCTTTGTATACTTTTTGGAAACGTACCCTGCCACCCGCGAGTATGACCATTTTTGACGCCCCTACGCGCGATTTCTGCGAGGTGCGAAGACAGAAAACAAATACCCCGCTTCAAGCTTTGGCCTTACAGAACGATGTGCAGGTATTGGAGGCCGCGCGAGTATTGGCCCAAAATATAGTGGCCACCGATGCTTCACCCGAATCGATGATAAATACGGTATTCCGTTCTATTTTGGTGCGCAAGCCCAAGGTAGACGAACTTCAACTTTTGGAAACCTATTATAGCAATGCTTGGGAAGAATTCAACCAAAATAAGGAAAATGCCGAAAAACTGATCGCTCAAGGTAGTTACAAAACTTCGGAGGCAGACCCTATAAAGACGGCAGCCCTTATGTTGACCGCCCAGGTGGTGTATAATCTAGATGAAACCATTACCAAAGAATAAATGTATGGAAGAGGATAAATCAAAAAATGAAAATCCGTTAAAGGTAAATAGGCGACATTTTTTTTCGCAGCTGAGCGTAGGTATCGGTTCCTTGGCCTTGGGGTCATTATTGATCCCTGACCTATTTAAAGGAAACGCAGAACAGATCGCACAGCAAAAATTGGGCATTCCCCATTTTGCCCCAAAGGCCAAAAGGGTCATCTACTTATTCCAAGCCGGGGCGCCCTCGCAACTAGAAACCTTTGACTATAAACCGACCCTAAGAAAACGTATGGGCGAAGACCTGCCCGAATCGATCCGTAATGGTCAGCGACTAACGGGTATGACCTCAGGGCAAGACAAATTTCCATTGATGCCGCCAAAAGTGAATTTTCAACAGCATGGCGAGAGCCAGACCTGGATCAGTGATTTTTTTCCGCATATCGCTAAAATTGCCGATGATATTACCGTAGTGCGCAGTATGCATACGGAAGCGATCAATCATGATCCGGCCATTACTTTTTTTCAAACGGGTAGTCAAATATCCGGTAGGCCCAGCATGGGTTCTTGGTTGAGCTATGGCTTGGGCAGTGAAAACAAAAATTTACCATCGTTTGTGGTATTGACTTCAAGGGGCAAGGGAAATAGCCAAGGCCTGTACTCCAAATTATGGTCCAGCGGTTTTTTAGATTCCAAACATCAAGGGGTTTTGTTGCGTTCGGGCAAGGACCCCGTACTTTATTTGAACGATCCCGAAGGTATTTCACGATCGGACAAACGCCATTTGTTAGATCAAGTATCCTCCCTGAATAAATTGCATCATGTTGAAACTGGCGATGATGAAATTGAATCACGGATCGCCCAATATGAGATGGCCTATCGCATGCAGATGTCCGTGCCCGATGTGATGGATATTTCCAAAGAACCCGAATCGATCATAAAATTGTATGGCGAGGATTGTCAAGTGCCAGGTACGTATGCCGCCAACGCGTTACAGGCCAGACGATTGGCCGAAAACGGGGTACGCTTTATACAATTATATCATCAGGGTTGGGACCAACATGGTAACCTGCATGATGAAATGAAAGGCCAGGCCAAAGATGTAGATCAAGCTTCTGCAGCGCTGGTTATGGATTTAAAACAAAGAGGCATGCTAGAAGATACCTTGGTCGTGTGGGGCGGTGAATTTGGCCGTGGCAACTATTGCCAGGGCAATTTCGATCCCGATAATTATGGTCGTGACCATCACCCTAGGGCCTTTA
The DNA here is from genome assembly GCA_049667765.1 of Flavobacteriaceae bacterium. GTDB lineage: Bacteria > Bacteroidota > Bacteroidia > Flavobacteriales > Flavobacteriaceae > JBATIN01. Next base: position 5,775 of record JBATIN010000555.1, on the reverse strand, counting down.
GTATCTGGATGGCAGGAGGAGGCATAAAACCTGGATTGAATTATGGCCAAACCGATGAATTCGGGTACAATGTGGTCGAAAATCCCGTGCATATCAATGATTTTCATGCCACTTTAATGCATGCCTTGGGCTTAGATCATGAGCAATTAACCTATAAATATCAGGGTCGCCGTTTTCGTTTGACCGACGTGGCGGGCAATGTTATTAAAGATCTGTTAGTATAATCTATGGCCTATTCCTCTAAAAATAGATGGGTCGATTATATCGTTTTCGGTCTTTCCGTATTCCTGATTTTTTGCCTATTGTTCGAATCCTATATCGAATTGCCCAACCTTGTCGCTTGGGTAGGGCGTTTGCACCCCTTGATTCTTCATTTTCCGATCGTACTTTTACTAATAGCCATATTTTTAGGAGTAACAGGGCGGCACATTCCAAAACTATTGATGAACGTCGCCGTGCTTTCGGCATTGCTGACAGCTATTTCCGGTTTTTTTCTAGGAAAGGAAACCCCCATTAAAGGTGACCTGCTCTTTTGGCACCAATGGTTGGGTGGAGGAGTGGCCTTGGGTTCGGCCATTTGGTATGGGCTGGAGAGCAATCACATGGGAAGAACCTTGATTTCTAAGGGAATTCAGATCGTTTTGATCGGAGGTATACTTTTTACGGGTCATTATGGTGGAATGATTACCCATGGCGAAGATTTTTTGGCGCTTCCTACAAGTACTACCGAAGAAAAGATTCCCGATAACCCATTGATCTATCAACATGTAGTGGGCCGCATATTGAAAAACAACTGCGTATCCTGTCATAATCCCAATAAACAAAAGGGGCAATTGCTAATGACCAGTCTACAAGAATTATTAAAGGGCGGAGAAGTGGGCAACACCGTAATTCCCGGGAATAGTGAAAGTAGTGAACTTATTCGACGATTACACCTTCCTTTAGAAGATGAGGAGCATATGCCGCCCGATGGAAAAAAACCTTTGGAGGAAAACGAAATAAGAATTTTGGAACGTTGGATCGCTTTAGGCGCTTCCGACACTTTGCGTTTAAACCATTTAGAGAATACCGAGCCCCTGGTGGCCTTGGTGAGAGGGCTTATGGAACCAAATATGTTGGAACGGTGGAAAGCGCTGCCTATGGTAGCCGATAGCACGATTCAAAATTTGACCTCTGACTATTTGACCATAAACCGAGTAGCGAATACTACCGATGCCTTGAGCGTATCCGCCTATCTTCCGCCCGTGTACGACCCTCATTCTTTATTGGCACTGGAGTCGGTGGCCCGAAATATTGTGGAACTCGACCTTAGCGGATTACCTATTGGCCAAGAGGAAATGGGTCTCGTCGCCAAATGCAAAAATCTTGAATGGTTAGAACTGGACCGAACCCCTATTACAGATGTTGAAATCGATTCGCTGCAATCCTTGTCAAACCTTACTTTGTTGAAGATCTATAACACGACCATAAGTGATCAGAGTTTAGCGACGTTTAAAAAGCTAAAAAACCTAAATCGACTCTACCTTTGGAATACCATGATGACCCCTTCGGCCTTGGAGGAACTAAGATCAATTCGATCTAATCTTTTGATCGATACCGGGATCGATGACGAGGTAACCCGTTTTTTCGTTGAGAAAGATAGTATTGTAGAAACCCCATAGGTACAGTTAAATACCTAAAAGTTTGGTTTAGCTATGCTTGGCACCTAAGTGGCTCCCTTATTTTTTTGAAAAATAATGCATAAAATCACGGGTAATCGTAGAGCGTTTATGAGTTGGAGGCCGACGAAGAGAAGAATATAGCTACGGAACGAAAATAAATTTTCATATGTAGGTAAATACTTTTAAAACTAAGATGTAAAAGTAATGTGATTCCTATTTGTTTACTTGGCAGAATCTTTACTAGTTGGGCCCAGCAACTATTTCATTAAATTAATTTCAGCAATGCTTTTGATTCGGTTGCGTTCCAAAAAGGCATCTATCGTTTCAAAATGTTCTAACACCCGCTGTTCCTTAAATTCGAACACCTTTTGTGAGAGGCCTTGTAAAAAATCCCTGTCATGGGATACCAAGATCAACGTGCCATCAAAAGTGGATAAGGCTTCCTTGAGCACGTCTTTTGACTTTAAGTCAAGATGGTTCGTGGGCTCATCCAAGATTAACAGGTTTACGGGTTCCAACAGTAGTTTTACCATGGCCAATCTGGTTTTTTCACCACCCGATAACAGGCCCACTTTTTTATCGATATCGTCGCCGCTGAACATAAAGCGTCCTAAAATATTCTTTATCTGTGTGCGTATTTCGCCTTGTGCTACTTCGTCTACCGTTTGAAAAATGGTTAATTCGGTATCCAATAACGAGGCCTGGTTTTGGGCGAAATAGCCCACTTTTACATTATGGCCCAGTTGACAAACACCGTCTACGGGGATTTCCCCTAAAATGGCCTTGATCATGGTAGACTTGCCTTCTCCGTTCCGCCCGACAAAAGATACTTTTTCACCTCTTGCAATAGACATGTTGGCATTTTTGAACACCACTTGGTCGTCGTACGATTTTGATACTTCTTTGACCGTGACCGGGTAATCACCTGAACGAGGGGCGGGAGGAAACTTTAATTTTAAGGATGAGGTGTCTATTTCATCGATCTCGATGATTTCCAGCTTTTCAAGCATACGTTCCCGTGACGACACTTGGTTGGTCTTGGAGTAGGTGCCTTTGAACCGTTCAATAAAGGCCATGTTATCGGCAATGAATTTTTGCTGCTCTTGATAGGCTTTGATTTGATGCGACCTTCGGTCTTCGCGCAATTGTAGGTAATGCGAGTAATTGGCCTTGTAATCGTAAATACGCCCCATGGTTACCTCTATCGTACGATTGGTTATCGTGTCGACGAAGGCCCTATCGTGCGAAATGACCATTACGGCATTGGCTTTGTTGATCAAAAAATCCTCCAGCCATATCACCGATTCTATGTCGATATGATTGGTAGGCTCGTCCAACAGAATAAGATCTGGTTTTTGCAGTAATATTTTTGCCAGCTCTATTCGCATACGCCACCCTCCGCTAAATTCGCTGGTCTGTCTTTTAAAGTCGTTTTGTTTGAACCCTAGTCCCTTTAAGGCTTTTTCTACCTCGGCGTCGTAATTGACATCTTCCAGGGCATAGTATTTTTCGCCCAAGTCGGAAACCTGTTCAATTATCGACATATAGGCATCGCTCTCGTAATCGGTTCTGGTTTCCAGTTCTTTGTTCAGCTTTTCCATGGCATCACGCATTTTAAATACGTGGGCAAATGCCTTGGCCGTTTCTTCGAAAACCGTACAATTGTCCTCGGTCAATAAATGCTGGGGCAAATAGGCGATTACGGCATCTTTCGGCACCCTCACATGGCCTCTGGTGGCCTTTTGTTCCCCGGCAATAATTTTCATCAGGGTCGATTTGCCGGCCCCGTTTTTTCCCATAAGGGCGATTTTATCGGTGGGATTGATGACAAAAGATACCTCACTGAACAAGGTCGAGCCACTAAATTCTACCGCTATTTTGTCAACTGAAATCATAATCGGATTTTAAGATTGCAAAACTAGGGATTAGCGGTAGAGTTCCGCTTTTTTTTGGTAAAAAAGAGCTGCGATCCATGTGGATTTGATGGAATGTGATTTTCCTTCCGGTTATTCAGATGGCCACAAAGAAATGAAACAATGCAAAGTGTCGTTAAGGAAAAGGGATAGATTTCCATGAAGCGTAATTTCAATGTGCCTTTAGAAATATTTATATAAGAACTGACCTGTATCACTTTTTGTCATCCGCCTTTTATGAAATTCCAAGTAAATCCTTGAACAACTACATTAATAGGTATAAGCCCACGACAAATAATTATTATTTGGTATAGGCGTTAAGCGATGGCCTCTCGGTTTTACGTGACCCCTTCTTTAACAAGTAGTAAAAAACGTATGCCGCGTTAGGTTGCGCGGCATACTTTTACATTTTGAATCAGGCATTTGCCTTCATGAACCTTAGGCGACCCGTTCTAACCTTAGGGTTTTGGGAATGTTGGCGAGTATCAGTTGCTTCCACTTTTCTAGCCGATTGACCTCATAATCTTCACTATACATCTTTTCGGAGTCATAAAAGTTCAACAGGGTCTTGGTTCCATTTTTGAATATGACCTCAAGATCAAGTCTTTCCAATCGGTTCTCTATTTTATCCTTGGTTTTAATTGCCTGAATTTTTTCAATTTTATTACAATCTTTTACGGTTTTCAGGTCAATTAAAAGCTCCTTTTTATCCGACTCGTTTACTTGTAGATAAAGTAGTTTTTTCTGATCTGTATCGATGCCGAGATAATGGTCTGCCCATATTTCTTGTTGCGAAATTTTTAAATTGTGCGATGAAACGCTGGTTTTGCCAATCGATTTCAATTTCTTGGTTTCTTTTTTTCCTATTGAGCTCATCAGAAAAAAAGGCACAAAAACCATTGCGACCAAGGCAAGCGAAAGTATAATGAATGTAGTTTGCATTGTATATGATATTAGTAGTATTAAAAAATGATTTTGTTTTTTGAAACATCAAAATCTAAAACGTTGATAAACGCCTAAGCTTTGAATTGTTTTGAAACATGAAAAGAAGCTATTCTTTCTGATTCGATTGATTTCGATTTCAGGTCTTAAGGAAAGGAATGAAAGGGATAGGAAATAGCAAAACGATCTAGTCGTAAGCCTATAGTTTTACTGAAAAAGAAGTACAGCAAATTGGTTGTGCTATTTTGATTCCGTAACAAAAGGTTTTTAGGGTTGCAGAACCATAAAGGTGCTGTGGGCCAAGTGTTTTGGTGTTCTGGCAAAGAACTCACGGTAAGCGAGTTTACCACAAGCGCGTACAAGACCCCTTTGCTGTGGTCGTCGGTAGAAGTCACATGCTGTAGAACACTTGTTTCTACTTGAGAATAGCGGGGTAGGATTGCAATACTAGTATTGCAATTAAAGTAAATAAGGATTAAAAGAAGTAGCCTACTAGCGACCATTTGTCTTAAAAAGAATTGGCGATAAAATTACAACACATTGGTGTTAAGATGATGCCAAAATTTAAGCTGTTTTGATTTTTTGAGATGGCAGAGGCCCAGAGAGGTCGGGGAACCTTCGACCGTCCCGACTTTGGGTCGGGATGCACTATCCAGCCTCGCCTTTGCCCAGTCTTTCGAAATATTTTCTTGATTTTTTGCTCCTAATCTGAAGTTACCTTCGGTACGCCTCGCTTTTCGAAGCGAACTTCTCGGTATGGAAAAACACCCAATCTTTTGCCTTGGCGGTATACCCTTTGTGGTCCGTCAAATGTTTGCGCAGTCTTTCTTCCAACATTTCCCCGGTATGGCCTACATAATAGCGATCGATTGAAGGGGAGTATAGTATGTAAGTGTGGTAGTCCATAAACGAAAAAATCCCCATTTAGGTGGGGATTTTTTGTGATGGCAGAAGGATTCGAACCTTCGACCGCCTGCTTAGAAGGCAGGTGCTCTATCCAGCTGAGCTATGCCACCATTATATTTTTAACTCTTCAAAATTTCAATATGCCCTATTGCAAGGGGGAACCTGTGACCGTCCCGACTTATGGTCGGGATGCTCTATCCAGCTGAGCTATGCCACCATTGTATTTTTAACTTCTCAATATTTCAAAACCCCTGTTGCTCGGGGGAACCTGTGACCGTCCCGACTTTGGGTCGGGATGCTCTATCCAGCTGAGCTATGCCACCATTATATTTTTAACTCTTCAAAATTTCAAT
>JBATIN010000554.1:0-3740 GCA_049667765.1 Flavobacteriaceae bacterium | reverse complement strand
AGGTTAACAAGATATATCTTCAGAATGCTTTGTTGGTCGGCATTTCGATACCCAGAAATTTTGGCGTTCTTTAGAATTTTTTTGAACCTTGTGAAATAATTACTTGGCGTTTCCCCAGCTAAACTTGCATCATATATTAAGTTGGTTTTATAACTTTCCATAATTCTTGGAGTAGTTTGGGAAATAGTAAGACGCTCGTTGTTGACGGATTCCCTGAATTTTGAAAGACTTGCTTTTACGACATTTATATCGGCCAACTTGTAATTTTCGATATACTCCTCGGCAAATTTGAAGAAATTCTTGTTTCTAAAATGCTTGGGAACATAGCCGGTTTGTTCCGATAGTAGCTCCAGTTCTCTGTTTACTTTTTTTTGCTTCGCAATCCTTCTTTTCTCGGCAGTTGTGATTCCACCCAAACTAGCTTTTATATCAAGAAATTCTCTCCATCGCTCACCATTATGATGAATATCGAGATAATAGCTCAACTGACCTGATTTTAATGATCTTTGTCGTAAAATTACTCCCATTGAGTGACGTGTGAGTGACGGTTTTTATTGAAAAATAACCTATGAAAGCTAAATTCTTAAAATCAATATACATACAAAAATCTGATAATCAGATAGTTAATTGCATATGGTTTCATGTGTTTTCATAGGTTCGATTCCCACCTCGAGTACGAGAAAGACCTTCCCTTTTTAGGGAGGGTTTTTTGGTTTTAGGGAGTGTGAGTTCTCCCGAGACTAGCTTTCCCTTCTTAGGGGTGGTTATTTTCAGTGCGTTAAGTGTAAGTTTCTGTTAATTTCCGATGCTACATCTAGTCATGACAATCTTTACATTTTTTTCCATCAGAAAAATGTAATCCTAAATTTTTCATTTTGTCTATAAGTGGATTTCCTAGTAAGTTTAGTTCACCTTTTAAAATCATTGTATGATACCCAATAAAAATGTATTTTTAAAAGACTTCAACCAAATATTTAAGCATGGAAACAAGAAGAAAATTTATAGAGAAAGTATCCGTTTCGGCCATTGGGCTACCTCTATTGTTAAATAGTACGAGCCTATTTGCTAAAACGAAGGGTGAACCTGAATGGCCAATACTAAAAGTAGCTATCATGGGTCTAGGCAGTTACGGTACCCGTGTGGCAGAGGCCATGCAAAATTGTAAACGAGCAAAGTTGGTCGGGGTAATTAGTGGTACGCCTTCAAAGATAACCGAATGGCAATTGAAGTATGGTCTAGCAGAAAAAAATTGCTATAACTACGATAATTTTGATGAGCTGAAGAACAATACAGATATCGATGCGGTCTATATCATTACCCCTAACGGGCTTCATAAAGATCAAACGATTCGGGTGGCTAAGGCGGGTAAACATGTAATTTGCGAAAAACCCATGGGGATCAATGCCAAGGAAGGCCAAGAAATGGTCGATGCCTGTAAAGCGGCCAAGGTGAAACTACTTATAGGATATCGCATGCATTTCGAGCCGAAGACTGTTGAGGTTATAAAAATGAGACAAGCGGGCGAATTTGGGTCTCCAAGATTTTTTCAAGGGCAATCGGGATTTGTAATCGGAGATCCTGATCAATGGCGATTGAACAAGGCATTGTCTGGCGGAGGGGCCATGATGGATATTGGTATCTATTCGATTAATGGTGCGAGGTATATGTTGGGTGAAGAACCGGTTTGGGTAACTGCTCAAGAGACGAAAACGGATCCCGTAAAATTTAAGGAAGGCATCGATGAGACCATTCAGTTTCAAATGGGTTTTGCTAGCGGTGCTGTGGCCAATTGCTTGTCAACCTACAATATGCAAAATCTAGATCGGTTTTTTATGACCGCAGAAAAAGGCTTTGTGGAGATGCAGCCCTCTACCGGATATGGACCGATAAAAGGCCGTACACATTTAGGTGTATTAGGTCAGCCCCATGTGACACACCAAACCCTTCAAATGGATGGTATGGCCGAACTTATTTTCGAAGGAAAACAGCCGATTGTGCCTGTTGATGGAGGAGAAGGGGTAAAGGACATGAAAATTATCGATGCTATATTTGAAGCGGCCAGAACAGGTAAAAAGGTAGTATTATAACCATAGGATAATTAGTATAGTAATGGAGAATGCCAAAGAATTATTGGAACAGTGTTATCAACGCGTAAAGCCTAACGTTCATAGAACGCCAATACTTACGTCTAGATTGATAGATACAATGGCCGGTTGTGAACTATATTTTAAATGTGAGAACTTTCAAAGGGGCGGCGCCTATAAAATAAGGGGTGCTACGAACGCAATTTTACAATTGACGAACGAGCAACAAGATAAAGGGGTGGTTACCCATTCTTCGGGAAATTTTGCACAGGCATTGGCACTCTCGGCGAAACGATTGGGCGTTAAGGCCTATATCGTGATGCCTACATCGGCGCCCCAGGTTAAGAAAGATGCAGTTTTGGAATATGGAGGTGAGATTATTGAGTGTGCTCCCACCTTAGAAGATCGAAATGCAGCAGCTAAAAAAGTGGTGGCTAGTACGGGGGCTACTTTTATACATCCGTCAAACGATACAAATGTAATCTTAGGCCAAGGAACGGCCTGTATGGAACTTCTTCAAGAAAGGCCAGATCTTGATGTCATTATTGTTCCCGTTGGTGGGGGTGGCCTTCTCGCCGGCACCGCCTTGGCGGCATATTATTTTGGCAATGGCTGCGTTGTGGTTGGTGGTGAACCTCAAGAAGCCGACGATGCCTTTCGTTCGCTTATCAGCGGAAAAATAGAAACGAATAAAACCACGAATACCATTGCCGACGGCCTCAAGACCCAATTGGGCGATAAGAACTTTCCGCTTATTCAAAAATATGTTGATGGCATTGTTAGGGTTTCTGAAAAAGAGATCGTTGATGCCATGCGCCTTGTCTGGGAGCGAATGAAAATAATAATTGAACCATCGAGTGCGGTGGCACTAGCCGCAGTGTTTTCCGATAATGTACGTTTCGAGCACTTAAAAGTCGGAATTATTATTTCAGGGGGTAATGTTGACTTGAAAAATCTTCCTTTTTAAATTTCGAACTAAGATTTATTCCTTACTGTTCTATCATAGGAAAGAATGAAGGTAAATGCTATCAAATTAGAACTAATAGTGTTTTAACGTTGATACTTATAATCCCATATTTGGTAATTTCAAAAGTTAACATTACTTATAAAAACCAGTTAAATGAGTTTATGTTCCACTGCAATTTTAATTAATGAGGCCGCATTCGAAACCTCTAGTTTTTGCATCAGGTTTCGGCGATGGGTTTCTACTGTAAGCGGACTAATAAAAAGTTCTTCAGCAATGGTGTTGGTGGTCTTGCCTTCGGCGATTAATCGAAGAATATGGGTTTCACGGCGGGTGAGTTTTGGCAAATCCTTGCTTTCCTGCGAAACGGAATCGGCCAATATTTTTTGCACTTCGCTTCCGAAGTAAAAACGGCCTTGGTGAACTTGCGAAATTGCGTTTACCAATTCATCGGCTGTTGCGTTCTTCAGCAAATACCCCTTGACTCCATTTTTAATCATCTGGTTTATAATGCTGGGCTCACTATATGTACTTAGCCCCAAAACGCCAATCGTTGCCCTAATGTCCAATATCAATTTTACCATTTCGACCCCGTTTATATCGGGCAGGTTGACATCAAGTAGTACAACATCTACCTTTTCCTTTTCTAGATACGCAAGTGTGTCTCTTCCGTTAGTAAAAAAGGTCTTAAC
>JBATIN010000553.1:0-1613 GCA_049667765.1 Flavobacteriaceae bacterium | reverse complement strand
GGTCTAAAGAGGGGAGCTATAAAAGATGATTTCAAAAATGAACAAAAAAATAAATTTTGCAGTTATAGGAGGCGGAAGCTGGGCAACGGCTATCGTGAAAATGCTATTGGAAAATCAAGAAAGTGTTGGCTGGTACATGCGTAGTACAGATGCCATAGACTACATTAAAACCGAAAAGCACAACCCGAATTATTTGACCTCGGTGGAGTTTCATACCGAACAATTGGCGCTTACCGATGATATTAATACGGCCATTTCAGAGGCTGAAGTGCTCATTTTTGCTATTCCATCGGCTTTTTTAGCTAGTGAATTGCAAAAATTGACCGTTTCCCTAAAGAATAAAATTGTTTTTTCGGCGATAAAAGGCATTGTACCTGAAACGGGACTCATAGTAGGTGAACATTTTCATGAAAAATACGATATTCCGTTTGAGAATATTGGTGTCATAACCGGACCTTGCCACGCCGAGGAAGTTGCTCTTGAACGCCTTTCTTATTTGACCATTGCCTGCGCCGATGATAACAAGGCACAACTAGTCGCCAATAACCTAAGTAGCCATTATATTAAAACCAAAATATCGGACGATATCATCGGTACCGAATATGCCGCCATGCTTAAGAACATTTACGCACTAGCAGCGGGAATTTATCACGGATTAGGCTATGGCGATAATTTTCAAAGTGTATTGATGAGCAACGCCATTCGAGAGATGAAGCGGTACATCAAACGGGTTCATAAAATGAAACGGAACATCAACGACTCCGCTTACCTTGGCGATTTACTCGTTACGGGCTATTCCACTTTTAGCCGTAACCGAATGTTCGGAAATATGATCGGCAAGGGCTATACCGTAAAAAGTGCCCAAATGGAAATGAAAATGATCGCCGAAGGCTATTATGCCGCAAAAAGTGCTTTCGACCAAAAAGCAAACTTTGAAAAAAAAGTAAAAACGCCCATCATCGATGCCGTTTATAAAGTGCTTTACGAAAATGGCAATGCCAAACGGGTTTTTAAGGAATTGACGGATAAGTTGGATTAAAATTTCACAAAGCTCCTCCCCTCAGACGAGGGCAGGTGGATCCTCCGACTGGCGCGAACGGAGGGCCTGCCGGCAGGCAGGGTTGAAAGCGCAAGTCTAGGGAATTGCGAGCTGTGTTAGGATCGCAAAATTGTGGTTCGGGCTTTCAACCTCCCCTTTCTCCCGACGAAACGTCGGGATTCATTCACCTCCTCATCTGAGGAGGGGAGCCTTCACTTTTAGAATAAATTCAAACCCTATCCATTGAAAAATTAGAATGCTCCTCCAATTCTTTATGTAGTACTTCTTTCCAAGCCAAAACTTGGGCGTCGTCTACTTTATAAATCGATTTGAATTCTTCCAAAATTGGATCCATCAAATCTCGAACGCTCTCAATATCAAAATACAAACGCCCTGTTCTACGGATAAAGAAATCCATAGGCGTGCGTACCATTTCGTAGTCGATGCCGAAACAGAGTTCCGCTTTAGCCATTCGTACATATATATCCTTATCCTTTAAGGAAGCAAAGGTTTCTAAAATGGTTTCGGTCTGCTTTCCATAATTAGTTACCAAAAACCAAGCGTCGTGTTCAAC
>JBATIN010000552.1:0-4054 GCA_049667765.1 Flavobacteriaceae bacterium | reverse complement strand
CCATAATGCGTTCCGCACTAAAAAAAGGTCAATTCTGTCAAGTAACACTTCGTAATTATCGAAAAGACGGTAGGTTGTTTTGGAATGAATTGACCATGACCCCTGTACGAGACGATTTGGGTAAACTGACCCATTTTATTGGCGTTCAGAACGATGTTACCGTACGTAAAAATGAAGAGCTGCTAAAAGATGATATTCAAAGAATATTGGAAAAAATTGCAAATGACGTGCAGCTACCTATGATTGCCAATACCATTGTTGAAACGGTGGAAGGTCATTTGAAAGGTTGTAAGGCCTCTATTTTATTATTGGATAAACAACTGGGCACCTTACATAAATTGGCCGCTCCGAACCTTCCTAAGGAATATAATATTGCGATCGAAGGTACTAAAATAGGTGCCAAAGCTGGCTCATGTGGTACCGCTGCCTTTATTAAAAAAGAGGTAATAGCGGAGGATATCGCTACCGATGCCCGTTGGAAAAATCATAAAGAACGAGCCTTAAGGTACAAGTTGAGATCTTGCTGGTCATTTCCGATTTTTTCTGCGGGAAAAGAAGTACTCGGTACGTTTGCGATTTATTTTGACCATAAGAGAAAACCACAACAGACAGAAAAGGAGATTCTGGCAAATTTGACCCATTTGGCCAGTGTTGCCATAGAACAGCATATTATAAACCGTGAACTAAAAGAAAGTAGAGCGCAACTTGAACAGTACGCTCAAAAATTGGAAGCAAAAGTTTTGGAACGCACCAAAGAGGTAACGGCCACTGTTCAAAAACTCGTTGAGGCCAATCTGAGTCTTGAAGACCAAATACAAACGACAAGGGCTGCCGAGAACAAGGCTATGGCAAGTCAAGCTTTATTTGCCGCTATTGCACAAAACTTTCCTAAAGGCGTTATCAGTGTTTTCAATTCCGATTTGGAATTTGTGTATCTAGAAGGCGAGGAATTAAAGAAATTCAAATTTAATAAAAATGATTTTGAAGGGAGAAAAGTCGATGATGCCCCGGTTCTATCCAAAGAACTGAAGGAAAGAATCAAAGGAGACATTAAAAAAACCTTACTAGGCGAGCACCTTTCTTTTGAGATGACCTATGGCAAGGAAGACTATTCTGTCAACTCCATACCCTTATTGGCAGACAAGAACATCACATGGGCACTTTTCGTACACACCAATATAACAGAACAAAAAAAGGTACAACTTGAGCTGACAAATGCCTTGCAGAGCGAACAAGAACTGAACGAACTGAAATCGCGTTTTATTTCTATGGCCTCACATGAGTTTAGAACCCCATTAAGTGCCATACTATCTTCCGCTATATTGATCGGTAAGCAAAACGAACCTGGGAAAGAAGAAAAAAGGGAGAAGTATATTAAACAGATAAAATCGAACGTGCGCAATTTAACGGTCATTTTAAACGATTTCCTTTCATTGAGCAAGATGGAAGAAGGTAAAACTGCCGTACAATATGAACATTTTGATCTGGTGCTTCTAGCAAAAACGGTCATCGATGAGATCGAGACCAGCCAAAAAGAGGGGCAGACCCTTGTTTTGGAACATAGCGAACCCAACATTTCCGTTTTTATGGATTCAAAATTAATGCGTCATATTCTGATTAATTTGATATCCAATGCCATCAAGTATTCAGATGAAAACACACAGATAGATATTGGCATAAGTACCGAAAAAAACCGGGTGTTACTTCATGTCGCCGATCAAGGCATGGGCATTCCTTTAGAAGAACAAAACAATCTATTTGAACGCTTTTTTCGTGCTAAGAACGCAACGAACGTTCAGGGTACGGGTCTCGGGCTGCATATCGTTAAACAATATAGCGAACTTATGGGAGGCAAAGTTCAATTTAAAAGTGAAGAAGGTAAAGGAACGATATTTTATGTCGATTTTCCTTTGGATGACAACAGTCGTTAGAAGTACTAAGAACACAAATTTGCAGAAAATGAAAAAGATACTCATTATAGAAGACAACAAAGATGTTCGTGAAAATACCTCCGACATCCTAGAATTGGCAAAATACGAAGTGGCTACTGCCGAGAACGGGCAGGAAGGTGTTGAAAAGGCGAACGAGTTCCATCCTGATTTGATTGTCTGCGATATTATGATGCCACAGATGGATGGTTATGGCGTGCTTGAAACCTTGGGGAAAAACAGTGAAACTGCCGGTATTCCCTTTATCTTTTTGACCGCAAAATCTGAAAAAGCCGATTTTCGAAAAGGGATGAACCTTGGGGCCGATGACTACCTGACCAAACCTTTTGAAGAAAAAGAACTTTTAGACGCCATTCAAAGCCGTTTAAAAAAGAACGATTTTCTAAGGAAAGAATTTTCAAAGGACATAAAGGGTGTGAATGCCTTTCTACAAGGAGCCTCGTCTTACCTCAATATCGACACTATTTCACGCGATTATCGCCCCAAGGATTATCAAAAAAAAGACTTCGTATTTATGGAAGGCGATGGGGCGCATACCCTGTTTTTTATCGAAAAGGGCATAATAAAAACGTACACGTCCACCGAAGTACGCCAAGAATTTGTGACCGGCATCCACAAAACTGGCGATTTTATGGGGCAGCTTTCGTTATTGAACCCTAAAGGGGTTTATTTGGAAACCGCTATGGTTTTGGAAGATGCTGCGATTTATCATATCCCCAAAACAGATTTTATACATCTTTTGGAAGGCAATCAAGAGGTATCCCATAAGTTCATGGAGCTTATTTCGAACAACTTGATGGAGGTACAAGAACAATTGGTGAATATGGCCTATGCCTCGGTGCGTCAGCGGGTGGCAAAGGCATTGCTGAAATTACATGATAGGGGTATTATAAAAGATACGCCTAATGAGGGCATTGATATTCCGCGTGAAGATTTCGCCGGTCTTATCGGTACGGCCACCGAAACGGCTATACGTACCCTTTCCGATTTTAAGGATGAAGGCCTGATTACCATGGGTCGCGCTAGAAGGATAATTTTATTGGATAAGGAAGAACTGCAACATGTAGCCGATTTTAGGTAGGAAAATTGGATGAAGCCATCACTCCATTAGCTCAACCCGCTCCCGATTACGAAACGCACTTACTACGTTCGACAGTTTTTTTATTAAAAAGGTCAATGCTATTTTCTGCACCATCCCTTTGGCGCTGCCTAACAGTTGGGAAGGATATAGATTACTCTTGGCCCTAGCTAGGTCGAGCTTTATACTTTCCTTGCTGATTTCCCTTTGAAGGGACAGGATTTTTAATCGTTCGTCGATTTCCTTAAAGGAGCTGTATCTTACTTGGTTCATACCGTATCGAAATAATATTCGGAAAATTTACGCAACAAAGGTCTGTTCAATCGATCTCGAAAAGCATAGCATAATATCCCTAAAAGAACATAAAAAGCCCCAACGATCAGAAATCCTTGGAAGGTATTGTCTAGCAATTGCCCTATACCTAGTGCTGCTGCCAAAGACAAAAGCACTAAGGCCAAAAGCATTACGGCCCCCACCAACAACGCTTGCGCTGCAGCAGTAATCGATCGCATGAACACTTTGAACACTTTTAGTTTCAGGTATTCTTCACTATTTTCGAGATAAGACCTCATGTCGGCATCGGCGTCGATGAGGTCTTCTTTGAGGTCTTCAAATGCCATGGGCAGTTATTTCTGTAGTTGGGCGTTCTTTTTTTTCAAATCTTCCAGCTTTCGCTCAAGGGTAGCGATAATATCATCGGCCTTGTAGCTCATGGTTGAGATGGCTTCATCTAATTTTCGTTCAAACTTATCTTTCTTTTCGTCGACCGTTTTGGTTAGCTCATCTTTGGCATGTGAAATACGCTCAGTGATGTCATGGCTGGTGTCCTCCACTTTTCGTTTTATTTTTTTTCGTGTTTCCTTCCCTTCATCCGGAGCATAAAGTATTCCGATTCCCGCTCCAATGGCCGCTCCTGTGAGCAAGGCTAATAAAACATTTCCACTATCGTTTTTCATGATTATTGTTTTTAAGTGTTAATATAAATTTTCAGGGCTAAAATACCTCTTGAGAATAGCTTTTGAAATGA
>JBATIN010000551.1:0-12837 GCA_049667765.1 Flavobacteriaceae bacterium | reverse complement strand
TCTGGGGCGGCCTATCGTACCGCAGAAGTTTTGATGGGGCACAGTTTCAAACGGCCAATAGTTTTGGCGAACAACGCTTACAATTGATTACGCCTATTATTGGCGCCAATATCAAGAACTTTATGGTGTCGTATAACTATTCGTACCAAACAGGCGATATTCGCTTCGATAATGGTGGGTTTCACCAAATAACATTGGGCTACGATTTCGGCCAGTCTGAAAGAAGGTACGATTGTTATTGCCCCGCTGCACAATAAAAAGGGCCTGACGACTATTTCGTCAGGCCCCTTTTCAAAACACCAACTTACTATGTTCAATTTTTTAAAGCGGTGTTTACTCGATAATCGAGATTTAAATACTTATTGGATTTGCCCCAAGGTTGTTTACTCCCATTTATAATTCTTTTTGGCAGCTTGTTTTTGAATAGCTTCCAAAATCGCATTTTCGAGTTCACCTGATGAGCCGTCTTTATGGTTCTTGACTATATAGGCTTCCCGTTGGGCGTTCTGTTCTTGAATCTCTTTTTGGATTTTAGCCCTTTCCGATTTTTTCACTTGAATAAAAGATTCGATTTCTGCTTTAGATTTTCCCTTCAATTCTTCAGGAAGGCTTTCTTTTTTGATTTTAGAAACATCGAATTCGGCTTCGTCGGAGGCATCCACCAAGTCCCAAGAAGCATTGGAATACAATCGCGAACTCTTGCTGACCGCCCTTTTAACAGCAACGCCTTCGGCCAATTCCATGGCATTTGTATCTTGGGCTGCTTGGGCACGTATTTTCTCGTTTCCTAAAGAACCATAGGAAACATAGGTCTTGTTCAGTTTTGCGTTCAGTTTTATAATCACCTCATCGTATGGCGTGTCGATCTGCACCACCTGCTGGTTGTGATCTATGGCCATATATTCCCCTCCAGTAAAGGTGGCACCGTTTTTCCAATCGGTATCGATACCTTCTTCGTAGTTGCCACAGAAAATGGTATTGACAATAATGTCTTTTTCCTTGGCATTGGTCACGGCTTCTTTATAGTTAAATTTACCTTGAGTAAAAGGTTCGTTACCGGCAATGAAAATCATTTTTAGGTTGTCAGGGTTCTGGCCCCATTCTAATTGTTTTAACGAAGTGTTGATTACTTCGCCGCAGTATTCTTCGCCACCGTTTGTGGTTAATGAGAATAGCTTTTCGGAAATTTCGTCAAGGTCGCTACTAAAGTTCAAGACCTGCTGAATATAGCCTTCACGTGATGAAAGCCTATCGTTGCCATATTGATACAGCGCAATTTCAAGTTTTGGCCGCATTTCGTTACCGCATTTTGCATGGGTGAATTTATTGACCACATCCCAAAGTTGGGCCTTTGCTTGGTTGATCAAGCCATCCATACTATTACTGGTGTCTAGCAATAATGCAATTTTGACAGTGTTGTTGGCCGTTGGAGCAGTTCGCTCGTTGTCGTACGTCCGTGAGATTAAAGTATTTTGTGCCGTTTTTTTGATTTTTGGCTCACAGCCATAACTTGCTAAGGTCAAGAATAAAGTGCCGATGCCCAGTACGTGTTTTAAGTGGTTCATAAGATTGTCTTTTTAGTGCTTCCAGGTTGGAAAGCGATTTGTTACTATTAATTTTCTTTAAGCCCTTGTATAACAAGTCGTATTACTCTGGTAATATTTCTATGTATTTCGACTGTTTACTGGGGGTAAAGATATTTTCAACATTTTTGACAAAAAATAAGGAATGAGGGAAATGGCACTTTCACTGAGTGAACGATTCAATTGGGTGAAGCAAAGGGTGAAAAGGGTATTTTTTAGTCAGCATTTGGACTATTTCCTATTTTTTAGTGCCGCATAAATCAGCTAAGTTTACGTTGTTGAAAATAAGTATGCAGCTCGTCAAATACATTACGGTCTTGTTTTTTGCAGGTACTCTTGTGGCATTTTCGCAAGCCCAGGAGAACGCCACTTTATTACGCATAAAGGGTTCGGTAAAAGGCAAAGAGCACTATACACCAATTTCAGGAGTAGAAGTTTCAACGGATAAAGGGGTGTTTACGTATACCGACGGCTTAGGAGAATTCAAAATTGAGGCAAAAATCGGAGATGAATTAATTTTTAAGAGTCCTGAATTTGAAACGGTACGTCATCGTGTAGCAAGCGGAGAAAACGTAGACGTCATCGTGGAAGGCTATACGAACAGTAACAGTGCCCCAACGGATAAAATCAGTGTTAGGGGCGCAGCTTCTAGGCATCAGAACTACCTTGATTCGGCCAATGCGTATAAACGGTCCGATATCGCCAAAAGCATCGATTTCATTACACAATCCATAGCCCAATTAGGCGCTCAGGCGGATAAAAAGCAACTGGCACTTTCGTTGACTGCACTTGGCGAAATATACCAATACCACAACCAATATGACTTGGCCATTACAAATTATACCGATGCTCTAAAAGCACATAAAACCTCGCGTACCACGTTGTTGTTAGGGCGCACCTATGTGTTGAACAAGGCATATAACGAAGCAGAAAAAGTACTGTCGCCCTTATTGAAGATCACCGATATGATTCCGTTTCAACGCACGGAGCTGTACGAAATTTTAGGTGATGCGTATGTAGGGTTAGGGCAAATAGATAAAGCGATTGATTTCTATGAAGAAGGATTGACCGTGGCCCAAAAGAATCAGATTACACCAAAAATGACCGATATTACCTCTAAAATAGGCGATGCCTATGCCAAGGGTGATCGCTTGGTCGAGGCCGAGGCCTATTATGGCAACTCTTTAAAATTATCAAAAGACCTATCCCCAGAAAGAGCGGTTCAAGAAAAAGAAAAGGTGGCCGATTTTTTCAACCAAAAAAATCAGTACGGCGATGAGATACAAATGCGGAAGGAAATTCAGAGTGAGTTAAAAAAAATAGCCAAACCGGCACCGCAAAAGATTTACGGACTTGCAGAATCGGATACCTTGACCTCTCAGCGAAATAGTTATAAGATCGCCAATGCCTATATCGTACAAGATAAGTATGATCAGGCGATTCCGTATTTGAAACAGAGTATCGCAGAGGCGGGTGATCAAGATGATATTGTCGTTCAAAAAGATGCCACCCGTAAATTATCGGAAGTATACAAGTTTAAAGGCGAGTATGCCAAGGCCTTGGAAACCTTGCAAGACTATGCGGCGCTCGTCGACACCTTGTATGTGCGCAAAGAACAGGAGATTTCAAGGGCAGCGCGTTTTAATCGTGAGCTTGCCTCTAAACAAAATCGGATTTCTGGCTTAGAGCAAGAACGAGAACTGTCGCAGAGCAAATATGCCTTGGCGGTCACCGAGCAAGAACTGGTAAGACGGAGTAATAAAATGCAACAGTGGATCATTTATTCCCTGGTTTTTGGTATGTTGCTCACCGGTCTGGCCGCATTCTTTTTTTATCGCAGCAACCAACAACAAAAGCTGGCCAATAACCTGCTGGCCTTAAAATCGCTGCGATCACAAATGAATCCCCATTTTATTTTCAATGCGCTGAACTCAGTGAACAATTATATTGCCAAAAGCGATGAGCGAAGCGCCAATCGTTATTTAAGTGAGTTTTCGACATTGATGCGCACGGTGCTTGAAAATTCCGAAGAAGATTTTATTCCCTTGTCAAAAGAATTGGAACTTATTGAATTGTACACCAAGCTAGAACATTCCCGTTTTTCTGATAAATTCGATTATACGATAGATCTAGATCCGAAAATCGATATAGATGTCTATCGCATACCGCCCATGTTGTTACAGCCCTATATAGAGAATTCTATTTGGCATGGCCTGCGTTATAAAGAAGAAAAAGGGCATTTGCATATTGCCGTGAAGCCGCAAGATAAAGATGCTATACAGATTACCATTACAGACGATGGTATCGGAAGAAAGAAATCCGCTTCCTTGAAGACCCAGCACCAAATGAAACAAAAATCCAAGGGTATGGGTAACATTAAAAAACGGATCGCTATTTTAAACGAAATGTATAAAGACAAGGTTGATGTGCATATCACTGATTTGGAGACCAATGGGTCAGGTACGAAAGTGATTTTTACCCTAAAAAGAGATTGAGTCAAGAAGAAAACAAGACTTGATAATTTGACTAATTACTTAAGCAAAAAGGCCTTCAGGCCCTGATTTCTTCAAGAAGATTATAAATATAGAACATATGAAATTAAGAGCCATTCTTGTTGAAGATGAAGCTGACAGCCGAGAAATTCTACGGAATTATTTGACTAAATATTGTGAACAGGTAGAATTATTAGGCGAAGCGGCCACAGCACAAGAGGCCTTAAAGTTGATAGAAACCCTTGAGCTTGATCTAGTGTTCCTTGATGTAGAAATGCCTTTCGCCAACGCCTTCGATTTGTTGGAGCAACTGCCCGATAGAACATTTGAAACGGTTTTTGTTACTGCCTACAACCATTATGCAATTGATGCCTTGAACAATCATGCAGCCTATTATTTAATGAAGCCCATCAACATTGATGAACTGATTAAAGCCGTGGACTATGTGGAGGAAATAAAAGAGAAAGAAAATACCCTCGAGAATCAAGTATTGCAGCCAAAGTTGAAAAATGCAGAGGGTAAGATCACCTTGCCGCAACAAGATGGATTTCAAGTTCTGAACGTGGCAGATATTATTTTTTGCAAGGCCGATGACAATTATACCGAGATTCACTTGGCCGCTAAAAAGATATTGGTCAGTAAAACCTTAAAATATTTTGAGGACGCCCTATCCGATTTTTCTTTTGCACGAATTCATAAATCGTATTTGGTCAATGTAAACGAAGTGATAAAGTATAAAAAAGGCAAAGGTGGAAGCGTAGTAGTATCCAACGGAAAAGAACTGCTCGTATCAGCATCGAAGAAGAAAGATCTTTTAGCGTATTTTTAAGTGCTCATTACTAAAACCCCTAACAACTAACTCCTAATTTATCCTATGATCATTAAAACCATAAACGGAAAAACCCCTCAATTTGGAAAGGACTGTTTCATTGCCGAAAATGCCACTATCGTAGGTGACGTAAACATAGGCGATCAATGCAGCATTTGGTACAATGCCGTGTTGCGTGGCGACGTGCATTACATAAAAATGGGAAACAAGGTAAACGTTCAGGATGGGGCCGTTATTCATTGTACGTATCAAAAATCTCCAACCAGTATTGGGGATAACGTGTCTATCGGTCACAACGCTATCGTACACGGTTGTACGGTGAAAGACAACGTGTTAATTGGCATGGGCAGTATTATTATGGATGACTGTGTGGTTGAAAGCAATAGTATTATTGCCGCTGGTGCAGTGCTGACCAAAGGAACACATGTACCATCGGGAAGTGTTTTCGCCGGCATGCCCGCAAAAAAAATAAAAGACATTAGTCCTGAGCTTAGCGCTGGTGAAATTGACCGTATTGCCAATAACTATGTGACTTATTCAAGCTGGTTCAAGTAGGGTTTTTAAATTCAGTGTTGTTACAAGGTGGATTGAAGGGTATGGCCTTGAACGAATTACATAGCGAGGGTTATCGCACAAATAGTACCGCTGCTTTAACAATAAATACCTATTGTTGCGCCTTTAAATTAGAACACTAATGAACGCATATATATTTCCAGGTCAAGGCGCCCAGTTTGTGGGTATGGGTCGTGATCTCTACGAGAAGAACACATTGGCCCAAGAAATGTTCGGTGATGCAAACCGCATTCTTGGCTTCTCCATAACCGACATCATGTTCCAAGGAACGCCAGAAGAATTAAAAGAGACCAAGGTCACACAGCCGGCCATCTTTTTGCATTCGGTAATACTTAGCAAGGTTATCGGTAAAGATTTTCGACCCGACATGGTGGCAGGCCACTCTTTGGGCGAATTTTCGGCATTGGTCGCCAATGGCACCCTGACTTTTGAAGACGGACTTACCTTGGTGTCAAAACGGGCATTGGCCATGCAAAAGGCCTGTGAATTAAAACCCAGTACCATGGCGGCCGTACTCGGTCTTGAAGATGAAATCGTAGAACGTATTTGCGAAGAAACCGAAGGCGTAGTGGTAGCGGCAAATTATAACTGTCCTGGTCAATTGGTGATTTCGGGCGAGGTCGAAGCCGTGAACCGAGCCTGTGAAAAATTAAAGGAGGCAGGTGCCCGCAGGGCCTTGGTACTTCCAGTGGGTGGCGCTTTTCATTCCCCGTTAATGGAGCCTGCTCGCGAAGAATTGGCCATAGCGATCGAGAACACCTTGTTTTCTAAGCCTGTTTGTCCTATTTATCAAAATGTAAGCACCAAAGCAGTGCGCACTCCCGATGAGATTAAAAAGAACTTGATAGCGCAATTGACGGCACCGGTAAAATGGACCCAAAGCGTTCAGAATATGGTTAAAGACGGGGCTACTACGTTTATCGAAGTGGGCCCGGGCAATGTTTTGCAAGGCTTGGTCAGAAAAATTGATGCATCGGCGGAAACCCGAGCGGCCAATATCTCGTAAGTATTTATTTACTAGATACATGTATTTCACCCGAAAAAGTCTTATTTAACCCTATTTTTAGGCATTACGGCTGTTTTTTTAGTAATATTGACTCCCATTCTATCCTACCTACTTGCCGCTGTGAATTGAATTTTTATAGATTCAAAGAATGGCTTATGAAATTGAAAATAAAGTTTGATAATTTGTTTAGAGGCACATATCCCAAGCACACCTTGTTGGTTGTGGCCGTATTATTCTTTTTTAGTCTTTCGGCGTTTGGGCAACAGGCCAACTTGGCGGTTTTGGACGGGGATGCCGGGGAAACTGCCGGCGTTGCAAATCCCGGTAGTTTTAGGGTGTCGCTCTCTGGAGTTATAGTTTTTGATTTTGATAGAACTATAAATCTAACAGTAGAACCCTCAAGTACCGCACAAGCGAATGTCGATAGAGATCCCATACCGGCAACGGTAGATATACCAGAAGGGTCTACAGAAGGTGTAATAACCGTTAGCGGAATTGTTGATGACAATTTAGTAGAGGGCGATGAAACGGTCATAGTAACTTTACTACCGGGAGTTGGTTATACGCTTGACCCTGTGGTTGCAAACCGAACCAAGACAATTATTATAAAAGATAACGATGTTGGGCAGCTGAGTGTTACGGTCGATAAAGCCACTGCTCTTGAACAGACACCCATAGCTACGGCTAATGATGGGCGCTTTATCATTAATTCTGACAAAGTAAATGGTACAGGAGCACCTTATACCGTTTTGTATTCGCTATCGGGTTCGGCAATAGAGGCCGGGCTAGGAGATGATTATGACGTAGTAGGCGCGGCCACAATAGCTGATGGTAGTTCTTCAACTGGTTCTATTCGAATAAGACCCATTGATGATACGATTTCCGAATCTGATGAAACAGTTATATTAACCGTTATATCGCAGTCCAATCCTTTGTTTGCGGCAGGTGTGCCAGCATCTGGAACGGTTACAATTCTTGACAACGACTGCGCCGCAGGGGATACCGCACCGGCGTTCAACTCTACCCCTACTTCGTTATGCGATGTCGCATCAGTGAATCTTAATAACTATGTATCAGGCACCCCGCCAACGGGTTCAACTTTGCGTTGGAGCCTGGTAGCCAATCCTACGTTCGCACAATTATTGACCACGGGGCAAGCGAACGCAGCTGGGGCTGGTACCTATTATGCACAATATTATTCAACTACCGGCGCGTGTTTTAGCCCTTCAACGGCAGCACTTACCATTACCATCAATCAAACCCCGAACATTGGTTCGGCAAACTCTACTGCTAGCTGTAATACGACAGCTTTTGGAGGAACGACTACCTTAGATTTGGACAATACCTTAAGTGGCTCTGATCAAGGAGGTACTTGGGCCTTCGTTTCAGGTCCGGCAAATCCAGGATCGATAAATAGCAGCAATGTTATTAATTTTAATAATGATCCGGCTGGAAATTATGTTTTTAGCTATACGCTTACAGCTCCGCCATGTTCACCTCAAACTTTACAGGTTACAATTCCAGTCTCTAATTGCGATCCTTGTATTGCAGGTAATACGGCCCCCGTTTTGGCGACCAACGCTCCGGCAACGGCTTTTTGTGATGCCATTTCGGTTAGTTTGAACAGTTTTACGACGAGTACGGCTCCTCCGGGCACAACTTTAAAATGGAGTACCAATTCTGATCCAGAAGTTACCACGGCACATTTAAATGCTTCGCAAATAGCTAACCCATTGGGCGGTACGTATTATGCCTTTTTCTGGGATGCGGCGAATACCTGTGCAAGTCCAACATTAGTGGTAAGTTTATCCCTAACCACCACACCTATCCTTACTGCGCCTCAAGACCAAGAACGGTGCGGATCGGGTACGGTGACTTTTACGGCAAGTGCTACGGGCACTCCAACAATAAATTGGTATACTGTTGCCACTGGGGGGACACCAGTTCATTCCGGCCCTAACTTTACGACCCCGGAATTAAGTCAGACGACCACCTATTACGTAGCGGCCACCGAAAATTCATGTGCTTCACCAAGAGTAGCTGTTGAAGCCAAAGTGGTTCCTGCTGTTTCCCCGGGTATTCCTACGGATACCTCTTCTTGTAATGACCCGTTATATGGGGTTACCATTCTAAATCTTAATAATCAATTGGCCGGTGAAGGTGCGGGTACATGGGCATTTACCTCTGGTCCGGAAACTATTGTTCCCGGTAACGGGCAAAACATTGATTTTAATGGACGGCCTGCTGGGGTCTATGTGTTCACGTTTACGACTACCGGTTTTCAGGCGCCTTGTGTTGCAGAATCGGCTTCCGTTTCGGTATCGGTCAGTAGCTGTGACACCGATGATGATGGCGATGGCCTTTTCGGCGGCCAAGAACAACAGTTGGGTACCGATCCCCAAAATTCCGACTCCGACAATGATGGTATTCTCGACGGGGTTGAGGTAGGCGATGATTTTGAAAACCCTTTGGATGGGGATGGTGACGGAATTATAGATGCTCTGGATTCAAATGTAGCCGATGAAGACCTTGACGGCGTTGTCGATCAACTCGATCCTGCGAATGATAATCCTTGTATTCCAAATACCTTGAACGGGGTGTGCGATAGCGATGGCGATGATATTACTGATAGCGAAGAAGTAGCAGCAGGATCTGATCCCTTAGACCCCTGCGACCCCAATGCGGAGCATCCAAATTGTCAACCGATCAACCTAGAGGTGTTAAAGACCGTAGATGACCCAAATGCGGACATAGGCGCCCAAGCGGTTTTTACAATAACTTTGAACAATCTCGATGATAGAAAAGCCCGAAGTATCATCGTAGGCGATATTTTGGAAACAGGATTTGAATACGTGTCCAATACCCCATCGGCAGGTACTTATTCTGTTGAAACTGGCGAATGGCAAATTTTCGAGATTGACGCTTTAGGCAGCGAAACCCTTCAAATTACCGTAACTATAGTTGAAGGCGGAATTTATTCGAATACTGCTGAGCTCTTAAGTTCGTTACCTGAAGATAATACCCCGGAAAACAATAGCGCAACCGTTCAGATTAATATCGATTTGCCCGTCGGCATTAACCTTGTGGTTGAAAAAACGGCGCGTTTGGGCCCTGATAAGAAAAAGACAAAAAACATTGTTGGTCTGATCAATGATATTGACAGTGCGGTGGAAGTTGAATATTTTGTGAAGGTCATCAACAAATCGTTAAGCGATAGAGTATCGAACATTCGTGTCGAAGACGTATTTACCCTAGTTGATGTTATCGGCATTGAAAGAGTGGAGGTCAACGTACCCACTGGAAGCACTTTTGCCGCAGATAGCGGTGTATGGACCATCGATAATCTTGAAGTGAACCAAGAGATCGAATTGTCGTACAAAGTAGTATTTACTGCGGTCGGTACATTTACCAATGTGGCTACCATAAAAAGATCTTCGCCTAGTGAAAGTACGAGTCAAGATGACGATAGTACCTCGTCGGTTGACGTCGAGATCGCCGAAAGAAATACGGTTGATATCGGTATTATCTTCAATGAATTTTCACCGAACGATGACGGTATCAACGATGTTCTTAAAATTAATCGGCTGCGTAAATCGGCCACTGGTATAGATGAATTTGTTTCAATCGATTACAATATCGATATCTTCGACAGATATGGAAACCTAATTTTTGAGGCATTGAACATGACCGATGAAAAGGTTTGGGATGGAACATGGAAAGGTAAGGAAGTGCCAGAAGGAACCTATTTTTACGTACTGAACATCGTTATTGAAAATGAGGGTTCTAAAATTACTAAAGGCTGGATCCAGTTGATAAGATAATGGGAATAATGGCTTATATAAAAATTAAAAAAGCAAATAGTCTAATTATATTGGTAATAGGGCTGTTGTTCTCGTCAATACCAATGTCTGCTCAGGTAGAACCGCAGTACACGCAATATATGTATAATATTGGTAGCTTTAATCCGGCGTATGTAGGTTCAGTAGAAAATCCGGAGATTTCGCTGTTGTACCGCGCACAATGGTTAGATATCGAAGGCTCTCCACGTACAATAAGGGCAGGGTTTAATATGCCATTGACTAACAAAAAGCACGGTATCGGTTTTAATTTGGTGAGCGATCAACTTGGCCCTTTGTCTCAAACTTATTTAGATTTGGCCTACTCGTATCAAGTAAAAATGACGGACCAGATAAATTTATCCTTTGGTTTGGATATTGGCGGAGCGCTTTTGAATTTAGATTATAACAAAGGAACTTTTGAAGGTCCCGAACCTAGGGGGCAGGGCGTGGTCAGTAAATTTTACCCGACAATTGGGGCTGGACTTTTCATGTATGAAGATGATATTTGGTACTTAGGGGCTTCTACACCCAACTTTTTGACCGACGGGGTGTATAATGACGAGGTCGCGGCTATTGTGGAAGGTAAAATGCAGTTTAATTTTATCGGTGGTTATGTTTTTGATCTTTCTGAAAGCCTGAAGTTCAAACCTGCTTTTTTATTGCATTACATAGCTGGGGCACCGGTGAATACGAATCTCTCGGCAAATTTTTTAATTAATGATGTGTTTACTGCTGGGGCATCGTACCGTTTTAATAATGCGGTAAGCGGCCTTGCTGGGTTTCAAATTTCCAACTCGTTATTTGTAGGATATTCCTATGACTATAACACCAATCAATTTGGCAGGTTTAATAGCGGGTCTCACGAGTTGATCTTGAAATTCTATTTGGGCAAAAGTGGCGAGAGCGGCAAGCGCGATAAATCGAATATGAAGGGCAAGCCGAAGCAAATTGATTCTCCAAGGTTTTTCTAAAGAGCGTATAATGATGAAATTTAACATTTTTATTCTTTTCTTCTATGTAGGCGTTGCGGCCTTGATCGGACAAGAATCGACCTCAAAAGCCGACAACTACTTCTATATGTATGCCTATGAGGATGCTATTGCAGAATATCAAAAAGAAATTCAGAAAGGCGCATTGACCAATGCACAACAACTCAACTTGGCAGATTCGTATTTTAAAACGGGAAACTTTAAGGATGCGGCTAAAATCTATCTGGACGTTAACCGAAACGATACCATCATGACCAGCAATCGGTTTAATACCATGCTTCAGAGTCTATCTAAAATTGGCCAGAACGACAGCATTAAAAGCCTTTTGACTAAGAATAAAAAGTTATTGTCGAGTGAATTGATGGACAATGCCAATTTCAACTACGAATTGTTACAGTCAACCAACGAGAATGCCGATGATTTTAAAGTGTTCAACATTAACGGCAATAGTGAACAATCGGATTTTTCCCCTACTTTTTTTAAAGACCAACTACTTTTTACAAGTGGCAGGGGGCATAAGGCCAAACGTATCTACGGTCCTTCCGGAGAAGCCTATCTTGATATATATCTTGCCAAGATCGGCCCTGATGGCGATATTGTGAATCCGAATCTGTTCGATAAAATCCCAGAATCAAAATATCACAAAGCGACCCCATTTTATGCGGAATCATTGAATAGGGTCTTTTATTCGCTTTCGAATACCGAAAATGATGAACTGCTGTACGATGAAAACGGAAAGAATTCCTTGGCCATGGCGATGTCAAGAAATACATCAAGTGGTGATAATTCCTTTAATTACTTGCTAAAGGATTTAGGTACATCATTTTATTTTCCATTTTATCAAGAATCGACCGGAAAGTTGTTTTTCGCTGCTAACTTCGATGATGGCTATGGGGGTACCGACATCTATTTTGTGTATACGAACAATGCTCAGATCATGAGTGAACCGATTAATGCAGGGCCAAGGGTGAATTCCCCCGGAAATGAAATCGCTCCCTTTATTTTAAACAATGATCTCTATTTTGCATCGGATGTTTTTTATGGGCTCGGCGGAATGGATATCTACAAGACCCACATACAATCTGATGATACCTTTAGCATCCCTATCAATTTAGGGAATACCATCAATTCTCCATATGATGATTTCGGTTTCATTTTAAAAGGTCAAAATGCCAATGGATATCTGGGTTATTTTTCTTCGAACCGCCCCAATGGTAAGGGAAAAGATGATATCTATGGCTTTAAGGTAAATCAACCTCCAGGGTTAAAAACCTTGGTGTTAAGGGGCATAGTTGCCAAACCCATAACGGAAGTGCCCATTGACCAGGCGCTATTACAAGTGCTGGACAAGCAAGGTAATATCTTAAAGGAGGTTACAACCATAGAAAATGGTAGTTATCAAATCGAAATTCCTTGGCGTGATGAGGTCGTTTTAGTTGTGAGCAAAGACAAGTACTCGAAATTCAATAAATTCTACGATAAATCAGACCTGGAGGCCATTTCGGGCAACGCCCAACAAATAGAAA
>JBATIN010000550.1:0-15430 GCA_049667765.1 Flavobacteriaceae bacterium | reverse complement strand
GATGGTAGTCATGAGCGATGGGAATATGTTTTGGAGGATACTGGTGATATATTACAATTAGCACTTCCTATAACAGCTGGAATTATGACCTTGGCAAATAAAGATTACCTAGGCACAAAAAAACTCGCTTTTTCTTATGGTACTACCCTGGCGGTTACCTATTCCTTAAAATACTTGACCAACAAACGAAGACCGGAAGGCAGAAATAATTTTGATTCTTTTCCTTCAGGACATACCTCATCTGCGTTTTCAGGGGCATCTTTTATTCAACGACGTTACGGTTGGAAATATGGGGTACCCGCCTATGTATTGGCTACCTTGGTCGGGGTAAGTAGAACCGAAGCCCCAGATGGACACCATGATGGCTGGGATGTTATTGCAGGTGCGGCCATTGGCATCGCAAGTACCTATCTATTTACCAAACCATTTCAAAAAGAACATTTTAATTTGGGATTTACAGCTGGAAACGATACCTATGTATTCATATTCAACTATAAGTTTTGATTGATTTTTTATGAACAGAAGACAATTTCTAAACCGATCCGCACTTGCTTTTATAGCTGCCAGTACTGCTTCGGGATGCATAGACTCTAAATATTTTAAATTTTCAAAAAATCAAGTTGTGGCTTGTTTTGGCGATAGCATAACCGCCTCTAAAGGGGGCTACGTAACGCTACTGCAAAATACCTACATCGAAAAGGCCCCTGAACTTGGACTACGTTTTTTGAATTATGGAAAGAGCAGTGAAACCGTAACAGGGCTTACCGAAAAAATACATCCTGGGCTCAGGCCGTATCTTTTTGAGCGCTTAGATGACGAATTGGCCAAAGAACCCATAGATGTAGCCCTTTTCTGTTATGGTATCAATTGTGGCATTTACGGAGAACCGTCACAAGCACTTTTCGACAGCTTTAAGATCGGAGTTTTGTCCTTTCTCGAAAAAATGCGGGCTCAACAAATTGGCGTCATTTTGTTAACACCCCCGCCCTTGGCACTAGATGCCGTGGTAAAGACAGATCTCAACACAGACCTGGATTTTTACGGCTACCTAAACCCGTATCCAAAATATGATGCAGAGGTGCTTCAGGAATTTAAACGCATCATTATGAATATCGAGCATGCTGCTGTTTTGGCCAAAATAGATATCCATACCCCCTTATCTCAAAAAAGAATGAGCTGTTACGATAATGACCCTATTCACCCGAATCCACTGGGCCATTCATTGATTGCGAGTACGATCGTCGAAAAAATCGGATTTTAACAGGGCTTTAAGTCGCTGTGGCAGGGTAATTGCTATCTTTAACCCAGCTATTTTCGATGTTCAAATGACCAAGTATTGCCTACGTTTTGTATTCATTTTTGCACTGTTTTCCACTGTGGGTTATGGTCAGACCGATATTCCTACCCAAAAACCCTTAGAAGTTGAAGCTGTCAATAAAATTGATGAATCGGGCAAGGTCGATCAAGGCTCCCCATTAAAATTTCCTTCGGTGCTTGATGAGAAACCTGAAGTGAACCTAGACCTATCGACCAAAAAGCCCGTAAAAATGCTCCCCGATACTGAATTGGTACAGGCAGGGACAGGAATGAAGATCGACCCAAAGGTCAGAAGCAAAGAAAAAGAAGGCGGTACCAATCAACGTTTCGGCGATATGTATATGGGAGACATAAAAAACAACGGAAAATTTGTGGGCATTGTTTGCCGCGACCATGAATATGTTGACGGCGATCGTGTAAAAATTTATCTTAACGATGTCATGATAGAGCCTAATTTATTATTGACAGGTGGCTTTAAAGGTATTAACGTTGATCTAAAGGAAGGCTTCAACAAATTAGATTTTGTGGCGCTCAATGAAGGTTCTTCTTCTCCAAACACCGCACAAGTAGATGTTTATGACGATAAAGGCGAAGTCATTTATTCCAACAAATGGTTATTATCGGAAGGGTCTAGAGCTACCTTGATCATTACGAAAGAGGAATAAGAGAAAAACTTCAATACTCGATTCTAAATACTCAATACTAATTTCCTAATCCCTTTCTCCCGGCCTATAATTCTCCTTCGCCCGTTTTATAACATCTTCCTTATAAAATGCCACATCTTTCCATTCAACATCGGAATAACGTTGTGCCTGATCATTAAAATGTGGGGAATTGGGGTCGCCACTTTGTCCGCCGGCCAAAATGCTTTTTGCTTTTACTTTTTCCCCGAATTCAACAACAGCCACAAAACTGTTGCCACGTGTACCATAGATTTTTTTGGTACCGTTGTCGTAGCGGGCACCATAAGCCGCCAAAGCGCCCCAACGACCTGAAGCGAATCCGATAGCAATACTGGGCTTTGAATCATCAAAGGGTTGTACTATTTCACCGTTCAACCTTTGATAACGATTTACTTCGCCCCAAGGCATTTTCCAAGTACCGAAATCTGCCTCTAATATATCTATCGTTTTTTCAAATATTCGTAAGCGCTCCGATTCTGGGGAGTTTGTCCCGAAATAAATCATCGCTTCCATATCATCGACATCATCATCTTTTTGGCCTAATTGGCCATAAAGCGTACCATAAAAATGCGCCAAGGTCATTGCTATGGATTCCTTTGAGGTTTTGTAGTCCCACTTTTCAAGTACATCTATAGCTTCGCGAAGTTTTGGGTTTTTATCATCATACCGATTGTAGGCTTTTATCAAACCCGGAATCAAGGCTTCAAATGCAGGCAAAGAAGGATCATGCGCCAATTTTATAAAACTATCCAAGGTATAACCGCTACTGCCGGTAAGTAGCCTGATCGCATGCACTCCCCTAAAATTCTCCTCATTGCGAGACATGTAATTCGGAAAATCTTCTTTCTTCGGACTGAATTCCAGTGCGGCCGTATAAGGTGTAGAATTACAATTCTGGATCCACCCGTTTTCGGGGTTTTTCAAAACTATGGTCTCATCGACCGTATGTAGGCCTTGCCAATCAGTTTTAGGGTTACTGCCATCTAGCGGTTCTGAAAAATTGAAAATGGCATCCCGTTTGGGCACAAAATTGCTATGGTAGTAGCCGATATTTCCCTCGGCATCGGCATAGACCGTGCTGTTACTAGAATTGGTACGGATATCCATCATTTTCCTAAATCCTTCATATCCTTCTTGTTTTGTCCGTATGAAGGATTGCTCCAGTGCTTTTGACGGTTCCCACATCATGGCCGTGGCGGTCCATTGTCCATCTTCCAAATGGGTGATGGGTCCATGATGGGTATGATGTGCAGAAAAGCTTTTTTGTTTAAGGGAATCGCCCTCCTTATAATTCAATACCACTTCAGAAGTAGTTACAGGCCTTAGTTCTTCGCCATATTGATAGAACAATTTATCGTCCATCTTCACCATGGTTTCCTTGTACTCGTCAAGCACATCGGTATCGCCGGAAGTATGCATCCAGCCGGTCTTTTCGTTAAATCCCTGGTACACGAAAAACTGCCCCCAAGTAACGGCGCCATAGGCATTCAATCCTTCTTCGCTAACCACATGAACTTCTCCCCGAAAATAGAAAGAGGTATGTGGATTGATGAGCAACATCGCATTACCGGACTCCGTCAATTTGCCTGAAATGGCTATCCCGTTGCTGCCTTGGGGTTCCGCCATTTCTTCTTTCTTTTGTATTTCAAGTTCTTGGGCTTCGGGCAGTTCCATTCCACTTTCATAAAAAGCCTTTATTTTTTGTGTGGAAATACGTTCGATATCGCCCCCAATACTTCCTTCGCTGAAGTACATGGGCATCCACGGCTCAAAATGGGTCAGTAGTTTTGGCTTGACTTCCGGGTGGGTTTCCAAGTAATAATTTACACCATCCGCGAAAGCGCCGCACAATTTCTTCAACCACTCTGGACTTTTCTCATAATTGGCTTTGGCCTCTACTTCGGTCATAAACAATTTTGCGCGTAGGTCACTGTATAGCGCTTCTTCACCTTCCACCTCTGCCAATCTACCTGTTGCCCAAATATAGTTCTGCTCTACACGGTTAAAATCGTCTTCGCATTGGGCATAGAGTAGTCCGAATACGGCATCGGCATCTGTTTTTCCATAAATATGGGGCACGCCGAAATCGTCTCTGATAATGGTTACTTTTTCGGCTTTCTCTTTAAGTGTCAATTGGCCGACTTCTGACTTTGGTTCAGATTTGCACGACAATATTGAAAGACAAAGAACAACTAAAAATATTCTCATAAGATTATGAATTAAACTTCTGTTAGAACCCCGTTAAATTAATGGACTTGTGATTGAAATGCTAATTTTTAGATTCAAATGTATGTTGTTGTCCAAAATTTCGGTATGATTCCCATGATTTTAGGGTAACTTTGCATCCCTTATAAATTCGCAAAATGCCAGAAAAAAAAGTCAGTATCCTTACCGCGTTCAAGACCATCATTTGGCCTCGCCGCAATCTCGTTTTTTTAGGCTTATTGTTAATCGTTATCAGCAAAGCGGCAAGCTTTGTAGCTCCTTTATCTCTTAAGTATTTGATGGATGATATCATACCGAACAAAGATGTCGACTTCTTAAAACTACTAGTTGGTGCGGTTGCTTTGGCTATTTTAGTACAAGCGGTTACTTCGTTCTTATTGACCAAGATTTTAAGTGTTCAGGCCCAATATCTAATTTCTGAATTACGCGCGCAAGTGCAGAAAAAAGTGCTTTCGCTACCTATTCGTTTTTTTGACAATACCAAATCAGGAGCGTTAGTTTCAAGAATTATGACAGATGTAGAAGGGGTTCGTAACCTCATTGGAACAGGATTGGTCGACTTGGTAGGAGGTACGATTACCGCAATTGTATCATTGATATTGCTTTTAAGAATAAGTTGGTCTATGACTTTGTTCACACTCTTGCCCTTAGCAATTTTCGCTTTCGTCGCCCTAAAAGCATTTAAAATTATTCGCCCAATTTTCAGGAATCGAGGGAAAATTAACGCCGAGGTTACTGGTAGATTAACCGAAACCCTTGGAGGTGTTCGCGTTATAAAAGGTTTTAATGCCGAAGCACAAGAAAACCTTATTTTTGAGGAAGGTGTCGCAAAATTGTTCAACAACGTAAAAAAAAGTTTGACCGCAACAGCTTTTATGACCAGTTCTTCCACCTTTTTACTGGGCATTGCTACAGCTGGAATTATGGGTATCGGCGGTTATAAGATTATGATGGACGAACTGACCATAGGAGAATTCTTGACTTTTACATTTCTTCTTGGCCTTATGGTAGCCCCCATCGTTCAAATGAGCAATATCGGAAGCCAGTTGACAGAGGCTTTAGCGGGACTTGATCGTACCGAAGAACTCATGAACATGACCCCCGAATCAGATGAAGAAAACCGCACAATGGTTTTAGAGAATTTGAAAGGAGATATCGTTTTCGACGATGTTTCTTTTGCGTATGAAGAAGATAAAGAGGTATTGCACAACATCAGTTTTAAAGCGAATTCCGGGGATGTTATCGCCCTGGTAGGAAGTTCGGGGTCGGGAAAATCGACCATCGCCGGGTTGGCTGCAACGTTCTTAAACCCACAGTCAGGTGTAATATCCATTGACGGAAAAGACTTGTCCAAAGTGAATTTGAATAGTTTTCGAAAAAATTTGGGTGTCGTTTTACAGGATGAATTTTTGTTCGAGGGTACTATTCGGGACAACATTTTATTTCCTAGACCGAATGCAACGGAAGAAGAATTGCTAGCAGCGGTAAAAGCTGCCTACGTCGATGAATTTACCGACCGTTTTGAAGATGGTTTAGAAACCCTGATCGGAGAACGCGGCGTAAAACTTTCTGGTGGGCAACGTCAACGTATTGCTATCGCGCGTGCCGTGCTCGCCGACCCTAAGATTTTGATTTTAGATGAGGCCACCTCAAATTTGGATACCGAAAGTGAATCCTTGATCCAAAGAAGTTTAGCGACCTTGACCGAAGGACGAACTACTTTTGTTATTGCACACCGATTGAGTACCATTCGAAAAGCCGACCAAATTTTGGTCATCGAAGATGGACGAATTGCCGAGCAAGGCACACATGATGAATTGATTGCGACGGAAGGTCGGTATTACAATCTGTTCACCTATCAAGCGCGGATATAAAATAGCTACGAGGTTAGAGGTACTAGGTATGAAGGAAAAGAGTCAAGATTTAAGACCGCTAGGCTGCAAAACGCTAGACCAAGGGCCATTCTTTTATCGTTCCGAAATATGAGGAATCTTCTATAAATTTGACGTTTGTAAAGTATATAGTTTCAACAAACTACGAGCCTTTGGCGAACTACACAAGGAGCCCGAACCTTCCGCAAATAACCACCTTCGTCGAGAAGACAAAATACCGCTTAGTCTTGAATCTTGACATTAGTTTCTTGGTCCTATTTTTAAGACTCCGGTGCCAACTCAACCTCCAACCCATCCAAGTCTTCGGTCATTCTGATTTGACAACCCAAACGACTATTATCTTCTACATAAAAAGCTTCGGACAACATCGCTTCTTCTTCATCGGATTTCTCAGGAAGTTCGTGATTTGATCTTACATAACATTGACATGAGGCACACATAGCCATTCCGCCGCAAACTCCTATTGTACCTTCAGGTGCGAGTTCGTAAGAGCGAACTACTTCCATCAGGTTCATGTTCATATCTGTTGGGGCATCTACTTCGTGGGTTACACCCTCGCGGTCGGTAATTTTTATTTTGATATCCATTAAAATAGGAGTTAGGAATTAGTAGTTAGGGAACTAGGGCTTACTCATTGACTGTATATGACCATATAGCATTCTAGAAATCTCATTGGAACTTTCGACCAATTCTTTTATATTGATATTATCTAAATATCCTAATCTTTCTGACATATATAACATAGAACGTACCTCGCTGTTTGAACTAATTGCTAAGTACAAAAATCTTATAAAATCAGGATTGGTTTTTCTATCAAACCCTTCGGCAATATTATTAGAGATAGATACTGCGGCGCGGGTAATTTGATCTTTGAAAGAATAATCTTTTAAAGTTGAAAAACGCTTATAAACATTTACTGCAAAGTCCTGAGACTTTTGCCAAACCAGTAAATCTTCGAATTTTTTTACGGCCATTAAACGATACTTGCTCCTAATTCCTTACTCCTTGTTCCTTTATTCTATCGCTTTTACAACAGCTTTCGGAGCTTCCTTCTTACTTCCGTCAAAACCATTGATTCCTCCGACCGTTGTATATTTAAGTACGTACTTTTTATCTGGAAAAATTCGTTGGTAGGCACTTTGGCACATGAGCGTAGCTTCATGGAAGCCACATAAAATCAATTTCAATTTACCAGGGTAGGTATTGACATCTCCAATTGCATAGATCCCTGGAATATTGGTTTGATAATCAAGAGTATTATCTACTTTGATAGCGTTCTTTTCTATTTCAAGCCCCCAGTCAGCAATTGGGCCAAGTTTGGGTGAAAGTCCGAACAGGGGAACGAAATTATCTACTTTCAAGTCAAAATCTTCCAAGGGGTTGGTCGATTTACGAATGGTAACCGCTTCTAGTTTGCTACCCCCTTTCAATCCAACGATTTCTGCGGGAGTAATAAGATTGATACTGCCTGCATTTTTTAAATGCTGTACTTTTTCACCGTAATCCAAAGCGCCTCTGAATTCATTTCTACGGTGTACTAAGGTCACTTCTGAAGCGACATCCGCTAAGAAAATACTCCAATCCAAGGCAGAGTCGCCACCCCCTGCAATAATGACTCTTTTATCGCGGTATACTTCAGGATCTTTTATAAAATAGTTAATGCCCTTATCTTCAAAATCATTAATGTTCTCAAGCAAGGGTTTACGAGGTTCAAAACTACCCAAACCACCGGCAATGGCAACTATTGGAGCATTATGCTTTGTTCCTTTATTTGTAGTTACGACAAAAGATCCGTCATCCAGTTTTTCAATGGTTTCTGCACGTTCACCAAGGGTGAACCCTGGTTGAAATGGTTTGATTTGTTCCATCAGATTATCAACCAATTCACCCGCCAAAACTTCGGGAAACCCAGGAATGTCATAGATCGGTTTTTTCGGGTAAATCTCCGAACATTGGCCTCCCGCTTGTGGTAGTGCATCGATCAAATGGCATTTCAATTGTAGAAGCCCGGCCTCAAATACTGCAAAAAGCCCTGTAGGGCCTGCACCAATGATCAATATGTCTGTTTTAATCATTAAAAGTCAAATTTTAAATCTCTGCAAAGCTATTTTACAAAATTCTATAAAATCATGATATTTATCAGGTAGTTTAGGCAATATTGATGACCTCTTCTATTTGCGGAGCATATTTTTTTATGGTCATCTCGACCCCACTTTTCAGGGTCATCTGGTTTACGGTACAGCCTACGCAGGCACCTTCTAAGCGAACCTTGACTGAATTCTCATTATCAATGGAAACGAGCGAAATATCACCTCCGTCACTCTGTAAAAATGGGCGAATTTCTTCCAAGGCCTTTTCCACGTTGATCTTTAGTTCTTCCGATGTCATACTTTATTTTTTTACGGCGGAACAACCAGCCATTGTTGTTATTTTAATTGCCTCAGTCGGGGGCAGGTCTTTATTTCTACGAACCACTTCTTGCACTACATTTTTAGTCAACTGGTCAAATGCAGTTTCAATAGGAGTGGCCGTTTGCAAGGCTGCAGGTCTGCCCACATCACCTGCCTCACGAATACTTTGCACCAACGGAATTTCACCTAAAAATGGAACCTTCAAATCTTCGGCCAAATGTTTGGCCCCTTCTTTTCCAAAGATATAGTATTTGTTTTGGGGGAGTTCTTCAGGTGTAAAGTATGCCATATTCTCAACAATGCCCAAAACAGGCACATTAATAGATTCTTGTTGAAACATCGCGACCCCCTTTTTGGCATCGGCCAAGGCTACCTCTTGTGGGGTACTCACGATGACCGCCCCGGTAACCGGCATCGCCTGCATAATGCTGAGGTGTATATCGCCTGTACCCGGTGGCAGGTCTACCAACATAAAATCGATTTCACCCCAATGGGCATCAAAAATCATTTGGTTCAACGCTTTTGAGGCCATTGGCCCCCTCCAAATAACAGCCTGATCAGGTTGGGTAAAAAACCCGATAGAGAGTAGTTTCACGCCGTAACTCTCAACCGGTTTCATTTTTGACTTACCGTTGACGTTGACCGCCAAAGGTTTTTCATTGGCTACATCGAACATTATGGGCATTGAAGGTCCATAGATATCGGCATCCAACAAGCCTACTTTAAAGCCCATTTTCGCCAAGGTAACCGCCAAGTTCGCTGTCACGGTAGATTTTCCTACCCCGCCTTTTCCGGAGGCAACGGCAATAATATTTTGAATTCCAGGAATCGGTTTACCCTTGATTTCGTTGGCTTTTGGTTTTGCAGTAGGGGCATCGACCTTGATGTTTATCTTGATCTTTGCTTTTTCGTACACTTCTTTATGGATGATTTTTAAGATCTCAACCTCGGTCTTTTTTCTTGCCTGTAAACTCGGATTATTTATGGTAATATCGATTTCGACTTCATCACCAAAAATTTGAATATTCTTTACCGCACCGCTTTCTACCATGTTCTGGCCTTCACCTGGTACCGTAATGTGCTCTAATGCCTTTAAAACTTCTTTTTTATCTAGCTTCATTATGTATACTCATTCTAAACTACAAAGATAGGGCTTCGCCATGAGACCGGGAAGCTATTGAATTGAAAAGAGAACCTTTTTATGGAGTAAAGGAGAAAACTTTGATAGAACACTCGCAAACACGTAAATTCGACCTAACCAATCAAACGGCTAAATAAATGTATCAACTCAAACGAAATATTCAGGCTTTTTTACTTTTTACTGTTGTCATTTTCTTAGCAGGAGCCTGTAAAAAAGAAAAAAATAGTTTTTCAAAATCAGATGTAACAGCAGCCCAAAAATTGATTGGTATTGAGTTTTCTGGAAAAACTATGGATACTTTATATCCGTACTTGCAGGAAAATCTTGTAGGTTTCGATTCTTTACGAAAGTATCCGTTGGAGAATGATGTTTTCCCAGCAGTACGTTTTGATCCTTTGCCCAGAAACTTTGTTCCACCACCCCAAGACGATTTTCCAATATGGGAAGTCCCTTCGAATGTGGTATTACCAGAACAAACTTCTGCACTTGCCTTTTATACCATTCCGCAATTAGCATCCTTGATAAAAAGCCGAAAAATTACTTCTTTAGAATTGACCGAGTTTTTTATCGGGCGGATCAAAAAATATGATTCAGTACTGCAATCGACCATAACCATCACGGAAGAATTGGCCATAAAACAGGCAAAAAAAATGGACCAAGAATTGGCCGATGGCAACTACCGGGGCATCTTGCACGGTATCCCTTACGGAGTAAAGGACTTGATGGCAGTCAATGGGTATAAGACCACTTGGGGTGCCGAACCCTATAAAGACCAAGAAATTAAGGTAACGGCAACGGTAGTTGAAAAATTGCAAGCAGCTGGAGGCGTTCTTATTGCGAAGTTGGTTTCGGGATCTTTGGCAAGAGGTGATGTCTGGTTCGGAGGTAAAACTAAAAATCCGTGGGATTTAGAAGAAGGAGCAAGCGGTTCATCGGCCGGTTCTGGCTCGGCCACTTCGGCAGGTTTGGTTCCCTTTGCCCTGGGGACAGAAACCTTGGGTTCGATTATTTCGCCGAGCACTGCAAACGGTATTACCGGATTGCGCCCAACCTATGGAAGGGTCAGCCGGCACGGGGTCATGACTTTGAGCTGGTCGATGGACAAGGTAGGCCCTATGGCAAGATCAGCTGAGGATTGTGCCATTGTATATAGCATCATAATAGGCAAAGACCCAAAGGACCAAACCACTACAAACTTTGATTTTGGTTTTGACGAGAAAAAAGATTTCAAATCATTACGCGTCGCCTATCTGAAGGAAGATATTGAAAAAGATACCACTGAACATAAGGAAAATATGAAAAAAGCAATCGAGACGTTTAAAAACATGGGCGTCGACCTCACGGAAATTAATCTTCCGGCAGCGATTCCATTTAAGAGTTTCGATATTATTCTTCGTGCTGAAGCTGGTGCTTTTTTTGATGATTTGGTACGGTTGGGAGGTGTTGATACTATGGTCGAGCAAGATCAAAAATCAAGGGCCAATTCGTTACGTCAGTCCCGTTTTATTCCTGCGGTGGAATACATTCAGGCGAATAGGCATCGGCAAGTACTCATCGAACAAATGCACGCGTTGATAAAAGACTTTGATGTGATTATCTCCCCAACTTTCGGCAACAACCAATTGTTGATCACTAATCTTACAGGGCATCCCGCTATTTCGGTCCCCACAGGTTTGGATGTCGAAAAACATCCTACCAGTATGACCTTGGTAGGCAATCTCTATGATGAAGCAAGTATTCTTTTGTTGGCCAAAGCGTTTCAAGAAGCGACCTCGTTCGATGAGCTTCATCCGGAAGGGTTTCAATCAGAAGACAAATCAAGACCTCTCAAACCATCCGTCCATCCAACAAATTAATGATCCTTTTGCCATATTTGGCATTGGTTTCTGAATGGGTAACCTGTATTATAGTGACACCCTCTTGGTTCAATTGTTTAAACAGTTCCATAATTTCATCGCCTTGTTTTGAGTTTAGATTGCCCGTCGGTTCATCGGCTAGAATCAGTTTCGGTTTGCCAATCAGGGCACGGGCCACACCAACAAGTTGCTGCTGACCTCCACTCAATTGTGAAGGAAATAAATCTTTCTTCCCCACAATATTAAAACGATCGAGCATATCGGCCACCATTGCCTTTCGTTCCGATCCGCTTATCTTTTTATATAAAAGTGGCATTTCGAGATTCTCATAAACGGTGAGCTCATCGATCAAGTGATAGGCCTGAAAAACAAAACCGATATACTGTTTGTACAGATTGGCCCGGTGCTTTTCTTTCAACTGATGAATGGGTTCATCCAAAAAACTGTATTCGCCTTCGTCGAAATTATCGAGCATACCAATAACGTTGAGCAAGGTTGATTTACCCGAACCCGAGGGGCCCATTACGGAAATGAACTCCCCTTCCTCTACTTCGAGATTGATATCCTTCAACAAAAAGACACGCTGTCCGCCTTGTTGTACCCATTTGAAAATGTTATTTAGTTGTAGTAGCATATCGTTATTTTGTTATTCAGTTATTGGGTTATTAGTTCTAAATCATCGGGCAAGCTTGACCATCAATTTATTATGACTCAATCCCTCCTACCACGCAAGCGTGCCCACCTCCCTCCAGATAGCTATCGGGATAAAAAGGGAGGAGCTATTTTTTGCTCCCCCTTCGGGGGTTGGGGGGCTACTCGGCTTTTAAACTCTTCACCGGGTTCTGCAATGCCGCTTTTATCGTTCTGCTGCCAACGGTCAATAAGGCAATGACCATGGCCAATAGCCCTGCGGCTACAAAGAACCAAATGCCCAGATCTATCTTATACGCATAATTTTCCAACCATTTTTTTAAAAACCACCAAGCAATGGGTGAAGCTATCAAAAACGAAATCAAGACCAATTTTAAGAAATCTTTGGTCAATAATACGGTTATCGAAGAGACACTTGCCCCTAAAACTTTACGAACCCCGATTTCTTTGGTGCGCTGCGTCACGATCAACAATGACATGGCGAACAAACCGATACAACATAATGCAATGGCTATAACAGATCCACTTGTAATCATTGTAGCCATGGTTTTTTCCCTACGGAAGGTATTATCGATGTTTTCATCTAAAAAAGATCCAAGAAACTCAGCGTTCGGTTCTATTTTCTTATAAGCCGCTTCCACGGCATCAAACGAATTCGCCATGTTCAAAGGTGCGACTTTTACGTATGCATAGTACAGACCTCCATCCCTATCCAAAAAAAACGTCAATGGCTCAATGGCTTTCGAAAGTTCCTGAAAATTATAGTCCTTTACCACACCGATAACGGGATAGCTTAGACTATCGCCGACGGCAAGGCGAGCAATTAACGGATCTTCTTCACCCAATTCTTTGGCCATGCTTTCATTAATCATTATAGTTTGGGTATCATTGGGATAGCTTTTGTCAAAAGTCCGTCCTTGAACAATTTCAAGCCCTAGAGTTTCCAAATAATCATAATCGACTACCAGACCATTTGTGCGCACTAGCCGACCTTTGTATTCAAAACCCCAAACACTATTATACTGGCTTCCATCTTTTCCCCTACCCAAATTATTGTCGGAAGCCGTTACTCCTAAAATATCGGGATTACCTGCAAGTTCATCCCGTAATAGTTGTACCGCCTCATAACTGTTCTTTTTTCCATTTAAGGGAAAGGAAAGCACCTGTTCCTTGTCAAACCCGAGGTCTTTATTCCGCATATATTCTACTTGGCCCCATAGTACCAAGGTACCGCTTATCAATAAAATGGCGATGCCGAACTGCAATATCAACAGCGCATTTCGAACTCGATTTTTGCCGTAAGTCTCCAACGTTCCTTTTAAGGATTGTATGGTGCCCAAGCGGCTTAATAATATTGCGGGATATCCGCCTACCAGTAAAGTTATCACAAAAACCGTTATCGAAAATCCTGCTATTGCCAAGGGGGAAATCAGCACATCTATTGAAATATTGGTCCGGAATATCGTTTTAAAATCGTCGAGCAAGAGTACACTTAAAAGAACTCCTATACCCACTGAAATCAAGAATACGAAAAGACTTTCGCTCCAAAACTGAAAAAACAAGTGCTTTTTCTGTGCGCCTAGGGTCTTTCGCATACCTATTTCCCTAAGACGTTGCGAACTTTTTGCAATGCTCATATTGATAAAATTCACACAAGCAATGAACAAAATAAGCAAGGCTACGCCCAAAATAAGATAGGGAACGCTTCGGCTGACCTCTGCATAACCTTTTCGGAAACTTGTAAAATTTACGTCTTTCAAAGGCAACAGTTTAAGCTGGCGATATCTGCCGTTAGAGTCGGCAACGGCACCGTCACTTTTGAGTTCTTCGATGGCTTCTTTATAATGAAGGTCCACAAACGCCCGATTGTTTTTTTCGAATTCATCGGGCGACACACCCTTCCGCAATTGCAGATAAGCATCATGATATTGCGAGTTCCAAGAGTTTTTTGTAGAAGCGTATTCCGCATTGTTCTCAAAACGTACCGCGATTTCGAATTCCAGTTTACTGTTGGGCGGATTGTTCTGTACCACGGCCGATACCGTAAAAGGTTCTTCTTTACCATTTATAAGAATATTGATGCTCTGCCCAACGGCTTCGGCACTTCCGAAAAGTTTATTGGCCGTGTTTTCCGTAATCACCACCGAGGATAAATCTTTTAGAGGATTCTCTTTATTCCCCTGTGAAACAGGAAACGTGAACATTGAAAAGAAATCAGGATCTACCCAAATGCCATCGAGATTGATTTCTTTTTCTCCAAAAAGGGTCAAAGCATCGTCTTGAAGATACCGCGTTATTTTATCGATGCCAGGAACTTCAGATTTTAGAGATTCGGCAAGAGGCGCGGGCTGGCTTGTACCGGCCTCGGGGCCTTTTAATGTCTGTTGCGTATTGTATAAAAAATAAATCTGACGTCCATTCTTATGAAAGTTATCATAGGAAAGGTCAAAAAAAGCGGCCATCGATAATAAAATGGCCACGCCAAAGGCGACTGAAAGTCCAACTACGTTCAACAATGTGAAGGTCTTGTCTTTCATTAAGTTTCGCCACCCGATTTTGAGATAGTTTTTAAGCATAATTCCCATTTTTTATTATGTTCTTATTTTCTTTTTAGCTCCTCTTTTTTTTCTCCCCTCTTTATCAAAAGGGAGGAGCTTTTTACTCATCCCTCAACGCCTCGACAGGATTCGCTACAGCCGCCCTAAAACTCTGCCAGCTTACCGTTAGCAATGCTATACCTAGTGCCGTGATTCCTGCTAAGGCAAAAATCCACCAGCTCATTGTTGTTTTATAGGCAAAGCCTTCCAGCCATTTGTTCATCGCGTACCACGAAATGGGCACGGCAATTAGGAACGCAAGACCTACCCATTTGACAAAGTCTTTGTTCAAAAGACTTAGTATTTGGGCGATCGTTGCACCGTTTACTTTTCGGATGCCGATTTCTTTTTTTCTTTGGAGGATGGTGTAAGAAGTTAGACCGAAAAGGCCCATGGAAGCGATCAAGATGGCTAATATCGTGAAAATCTGGAACGCCGAGCCAAAGGCCTTATCTTCTTTGTATTGAGCCTCAAAGTTCTGGTCTAAAAAACGGTAATCGAAGGTGCTTTGTGGAAATATTTCTTTCCACTTACTTTCAATTTGCGTAATGGCACTGCTCAGACCCGTTGTCGATAATGTCTTTTGATCTAGCTTTACTAGAAGTTTACCGAAATTGGCATTATGACGTAGAAGTATAGGTTCTATCACAGTCTTC
>JBATIN010000549.1:0-1622 GCA_049667765.1 Flavobacteriaceae bacterium | reverse complement strand
TCCAAACGCTGAACCGCATCGTCCAATTTATTGACGGACAGTTGTGACCCGACCGTATTCAAGAAGAACTTCGTACGTCCCGTAATCTTTATTTCTGCTTTTTCAATATCCGTAAACTCTATGGTATCACCGATCATATAACGCCAAGCTCCGGCAACCGTGCTGATGACCAAAACATAGTCTTGATCTAGTTCTACCTCCGCTAAAGTCAAAGAAGGGGCGTTATCGGATAGCGAACCATCGGGATTCATATTTTCTGGGCGGAAAGGAATAAACTCAAAATAAATTCCATTATCGGTTACCAATTGCATAGCATCAGTTTCAGGCCGTGTTTGAAAAGCCAAAAAACCCTCTGAGGCGAGATAGGTATCGATAACGGTAATCGGTTTGCCGAGCAAGGCATT
Organism: Flavobacteriaceae bacterium; assembly: GCA_049667765.1. Lineage (GTDB taxonomy): Bacteria > Bacteroidota > Bacteroidia > Flavobacteriales > Flavobacteriaceae > JBATIN01. The sequence continues at coordinate 1,218 of JBATIN010000549.1, read as the reverse complement.
AAAACTTTTCTCGTAGGGGCCAAAAGCGACTCCTCCGGATGTATATACTTGAAGGTTGGGCCAGATTTCATGAATATGTTTCAAATTATGATGTTCGATAACCTTTTCGAGCATCAATTCCATCCATGAAGGGATACCGCTCAATGCCCCGATATCCCAATCTGGTGCCTTTTCAGCAATACGCTGCACACGTTCGTCCCAATCATCGATTTGTGCGATTTCTTTGCCCGGTTTGTAATAACGCTGAAACCAAGTGGGAATATTGCTAGCGCTGATACCGCTGATTTCTCCTTCTAAGGCATCGTTGTGCTCCACTAAATCTGTGGAACTTCCGAGCATAAGAATTTCCTTTTCGAAAAAATCAGCAGGTAGATCAAAATTACGAAGTGCGAACACCTGTTTGATTCCCGTTTTTCGAATGGCAACGATCATGGCATCAGTCACTGGAATGCGCTTACTGGTTTTTCCAGTGGTGCCTGAACTTAAGGCAAAATAATCCGGGTTGCCCGGCCATGTTATGTCAGGTATGCCATCATGCACTTTTTTCCACCATCTTTGGGTCAAGGCATCGTAGTCGTGATACGGTACTTTCTCCTTAAAATCCTTTTCGATATTATGGGAGTTCAAAATTTCCTCAAAACCGTGATATTTACCGAAGGCGGTTGAATTGGCTTCCTGTAATAGTTCTAGGAGCACTTTTTGCTGTTCCTTGACGGGATGGGATTCCCCTGAAATAATTTCAGTAGAATGAATTACCCCTTTGATTAAATTACCTAAAATCGCCATCCAATTAGTGGTTCTGTAAATTAATGTGTCCCTTTTTGCCCAATTCGGCTTTTTCTTCCGTGGTCATGGCCTTTACCATTTGATATAACGAAACTAGTTTGTTTTGGTCATTGTCCCAATAAAAAGCACTTTCTACGTTCACGTTCAACAAGGCTAAATTAGAATCATTCTTACCGTTGAACCACGCTTGCAACATCGGGTTCCAAAGTTGTTCTACCTTTTCATCGTCGACTATGTGTACTGCATTTCCATATAATGAAATATAGGTATGGTCGTCCGTTTCGGAAACAATAAGCTGCACCCGATTATCATTTTCGATGTTTTTGAAATGGTCACTATTCCGACCTGTAAAAAACCATAGGTCGCCTTTTTCGTCCATTTCCTGTAGGGTCATGGGACAAATGGAAAAAGGTATTTTCTCAAGGTTGGTAG
>JBATIN010000548.1:0-16211 GCA_049667765.1 Flavobacteriaceae bacterium | reverse complement strand
GGTTGGTAGGTTCATCTAAAAGCAACACATCGTTACTTTGAAGCAAAAGTTTGGCCAGTTCGATACGCATGCGCCAACCCCCTGAGAACGTGTCAGTTTTTTTATCGAAATCTTCGCGGGTAAAACCGAGTCCCAAAAGAATCTTTTCAGTTTCTCCTTGATAGTTGTAGCCTCCCAATATTTCATAATGATGGGTAACATCATTTAGATCTACCATCAATTGGTGATATCCTTCGCTCTCATAGTCGGTACGTTCGGCCAACTGCTCGTTTATATAGATTAACCTCAACTCTAGTGCCTTAATTTCCTCAAAAGCCTGATACGCCTCTTCTAAGACCGTTCTGCCCTGTTCAAAATCGATATCTTGCCGAAGAAAACCGATCTTGATATCTTTCTCCATGGCGATGGTACCCGAATCTAGCGGCATATCTTTTGTCAACAACTTTAACAAGGTGGACTTGCCGGCACCATTTTTGCCGATTAGGCCTACCCTATCGCCCCAGTTCAAACGAAAGGATATTTCTTCAAACAAATATTCGCCTCCAAAAGAAACCGAAAGATTATGGATATTTAACATGGTGCATGAGTCTAATTAAGTGTCCTTGTCAAGAACGAGTTCATATACGAGTTCCAAGATGGTAGAGCTGAAAGGTCAAGCTGCCATTCTAGAACCATATGAAATCGCCCTTTATCAAAAGCAAGCTGCAAATTTACGCTTTCCTACCGATCTTGGCCTTGCAACGACTATTGAACTTTCCTTTTGCAACTAAAGTCACATTAAAATATATGCAAACCACTACCTTTGGAAAAACATTTTGCCCATGTTAAAAAAAGGAACAAAACTCTATAGCATTTTTACGGGATCTTGCCCAAAATGCCACGAGGTTAGCATGTATGAAGATAAAAACCCATATCACTTGGGCAATATTTTTAAAATGCACGAACGATGTTCAAATTGTAATACCAAGTACAAGATAGAGCCTTCGTTTTTCTATGGCGCCATGTATGTTAGTTATGCAGTAGGTATCGCCTTTGCAGTTGCAGCTTTTGTAATTTCTAACTTGTTCATTGGACTCTCGTTAAAATACACCTTTATGGCCATTGTAGGTACTTTAATCGTATTTCTGCCCGTTATCATTCGACTTTCTAGAAATATCTGGATCAATATTTTTATGAAATACGATTCAACATTTGCCCGAAGTTAAAACGGGTAGTTGATTTATAATTAAGCTTTGTACCGGTTATCAAATCTTCGTATATCCATTTCAGGATGCAACTTTTCATGGTTTTCTATGGCGTTGAACAATTGCTGCGCGGCAAAGGGTGCGATCATGACACCGTGTGAACCAAATCCGTTTAGAACATAGACACTTTTATAGTCAGGGTGCTGCCCAACCAAAGGTCTTCTATCGGTGACCGTAGGCCGAATACCTGCCACTTGGTCTACGACCATATAGTCACATTTGATTAGGTCATCCAGTTTTTTAAGAAGTTCGTCTTTTGCTTTTTGTGTAGTTGCCGAAGTTTTATCGCTTCGTTCATAGTTCGCTCCGACTTTATATATATCCTTCCCCAATGGAATACAGAAAATAGCTGATTTAATGCAACTTTCTTCCTTAAGCTCGGGTGCATAGATAATAACATATTCTCCTTTGGTTCCTATTAGCGGCAGATAATTGAAGTATGGATTATTTTTCATTCCGTACCCTTCGGCAAATACTATTTGTTTCGCTTTTAACGATTTATATTCAATATGCCCTTCGGTGACCTTTAATAGGTTGTGATCAAAAGTTTCTTTCCGTATGACACTACGATCAGTCAGTTGTTTTTCAAATGAAGTAATCAGTGTTTCGGTATCGATTCGCCCAGTCTTAACTACTTCTCCTAAACTATTTGGCGCATCGATATTCGGATTGGTATTGGTATGGATATTGGGTGATAAAAATTCGTTCAGGCCATTTTTATCCATTGCCTCGAACCAGAGATTCTGTTCCTCTACCGAAGCAAACCGTCGCAGTACTGGAACTTCATAAGCGAAACGAGCTCCCAGTTTTTTTTCTAAGGATAAATAAAAGGGCATAGCGGTCACCAGTTGTTCTTGTGCCATCCAGGCCATGGTAAATCGCTTTAGAATCACCGGATTGTACAACCCACCTGCGACGACCGAAGAGGTTTGCGAATTGTCGCTAACAACAACGAAAGTTTTATGATGTTTATCAAGCGTCTCGCAAAATGATACACCTGCAAGACCAAGGCCAATAACTAAATAATCCAACATGTTTGCAAAGGTAAATATTAAGAAGGTTTGTGAACCTAAAAGAAACACAACAAAAAAAGTCCCGACTTTAAGGTCGGGACTTTCTATACTATTGAATTGGAATGTTTGTAACTAGTAGCTCCACATATCTTGCTCGCGATCCCTAATAGCCTCGTTGATTCGCTTGGCTTCCAATAATTGGAAAAGGGCATTGTCTGCAATATAATCGTTGACCATACGGTCACCGTGAACGTTGTCTTCTTTGTAGATGACCGCACCGAACCTTCTTGCGTTCAACAACATGTCGAACGAAATGGGCTGCGCTGAATTACGCTGATTGAATACTTTGGCCTCGTGCAATATCTGTCTTGCATCTGGGTACCATACCCAGAACAATTCAACTTTAGCATCTGCCGGGTCCATAGATTCGTCATCGATAAAATTCACATCAGGGGCAACAGGTGCTATCCCCAACAAACGGTACTTAAGTTCGCCTTGGCGCTTATCAAAATACCACATACCTTTTATACGGTACTCTTCAATATCGGCGGCCGTAAGCTCTCTACGCATTACGTACTCTGGCGATAAGGCCTCACCGGCATTTATCTGCTCATACCCGTAATCGGTAGTATCGACCTTTTGCAAAGTAGCCGTAAGATCGCTGAACTTTCTTTTATCGGTAAAATATGAATCGGCGTACACATCTTTTAAGTTGCCGTTTCTGATATTCTTGATCAGCACATCGTACAATGATCTTCGGTCTGAACCTATATCAATGGTATCCGTTGGATAATACATTGGAAAGTTTACTCTTTCATCAAGATCAATTACTTCCCAAACGGTCTTTGACCACAAGATATCGCGATCATCGACATAGCCATACTCAAGGGGGGCATCATTGTCCAAAGCTTTTTGAGCTTCGGTCTTTACGCCGATTTCCTCGGGCTTTTTGGCGTTCAATATATTCGCCTGGGCCATCATTGAAGCTGGCAATAAAGTAACCGCTCCGATAATTAAAACATTTTTCCAATTCATTTTACTTCAATTTTAAATTACCGGGCAACCAACGGGCCGCCCGGTTATCCATTAGTATTAGTTTGTAATCTCCACTACTACCGGAGATACTTTCTTCAACTTATAACTTTTATTATTTGTAATATAAGCTTCGATATCAAAGATCTGAACCGCATCGCCTCTCTTAGCTCTTTTCAAAGCCGATTGTGCTTGACTGTTCAATTTGCTACCGTTTACACTTACTGTTGGCTGACCTGGCACTTTGAATTTAAAGCCGCTAACAGCTAGATCCAAATCAAAATCAAAATCTTCTAACATAGCACCGATAGTGGCAATCTCCATATTAGCTCTTGGCATCTGGGTACTACCGGTCTGCTTACTTACAGAACCAGAAGGTCTTGGGATATCCTTAATTCTGAATTCAGACTTAGAAGAAACAGTCTGACCATCTGGCAATTTACCAGAAGCCGTTATTGTAACCGTTCTACCAGTACCTGGATTCATAACATACTGGCTGCCGTTAACGGCCTTAAGACCAGGTGCAGAAGCAGTTACTTTATTGTTTGGTATACCAGGTATCGAAATCGACATTGGGTTAGCAACCCCTCGGTATACAACGTTCATCTTATCGGCAGCGATCAAAGCGGCATTAGGCTTAGAAATTGTCGCGAACTTTTGACTAACAGGTACCTGAGTACGCTCTCCATCTTGGATAAAGACCAATTCACCTTTGATTTCGTGATCACCAGGATTACCTGCACTAACCAATAATCTTACTTGACCTTCTTTGATCTCGTAATCGGTTCCTTCGCTCAACTTTCTACCATCTAAAGTAAGATTAACTTCATTTGGTCTAGTAGTAGCATCTTTACGACCTAGAACAATAGCACCAGAGAACTTTTCACCTGCATAGAACGCAGACTTTTCTTGCTCTAACAAAGTGGTATAGTTGGTCATAGAAACCTCACTGCTCAGCTGACCTTGCAACATGGCTTTCAAAGCTGCTTCTTCGGTTGCCTTAACATCGGCCTGTAAAGAAGTGATCTTTGTTAAAGAAGCCACAAGCGGGTAACCTTCGAAGTGATAGTTGATCCAATCTACTTTGGTACCGTCTCTCTTTTCAACTTTACCATTGGCATCACCGGTTTCAAAACGAGTTTGAACAGAGGCCTTTACATCGGCCATACTAGCTGGCAAAGCCAAAGCTACCTGTGTACGGTAATCTACCAATCTCTTTAAGAACTCTTTACCGTCTTCAGAAAGTTTATCACCTGGAAAGAAACGCTGATCTAGGTAATCGGTTTGATCCATAACTTGATAGTCTTTTGGATCTTCGACCTTAGCGATCATTTCTTTCTTGATGCCTTCCAAGTAGGTATAATAGTCGGCAGAAAGCTCTTTAATTTTCTTTGCATCCTGTAATAAAGGACCAAATTTTTCGGCATTTTCAGATGCCTTTGTCTCAAGCCCGCTCAAGAACGCTACGTTGTTCTCTGTGGTCTTGGCATTAGAAGCCTCTAACTTTTCGTTCATTAAACCGAACGCCGATAGAACTTCTTTACTCATATTTAGGGCCAACATCGCGATGAAGATCAAGTACATAAGGTTGATCATCTTCTGACGTGGGGTTGCTTTTCCTGAAGCCATATTTCTAATTAGTTTTAAATTAATATTTGATTTGGGGTATTCAATTCAACTAAACCTAATTAGTTTCTGTTCATTGCAGAAAGCATTCCACCATACACTCCGTTCAAAGAAGATAGGTTGGTCGCTAACGAGCTCATTTGATCTTTAAGGGCAGATGCATTCTGTACCACTTCTTCGTTAACAGAAGCTTGCTTGCTTGCACTTTCTAATTGAACTTTGTAAAGACTGTTCAAAGACTCCATCTGGGCAGCGGCATGAACCATTTCCTCAGAATATTTTCTTGTAGATTCCATTGCATCAACTGTTGGGGCGATACCTTTGGCAGCACCTTCAAAATTACGGATACTAGAACCAAGGCTCTCCATAAGTTGAGCATCTACACCGGCTTCTTTAAGCAAGTCGTCCAATTTGGCAGATAACGAAGCTTCAGCTTCTTTTATTTCTGCATTATTGTTTTTCCTGTCAAGACCCATTCCGCCAGCCAATTCTGGATATACCAATGACCAATCGTATTCGTCATCTACGGGTTCAAATGCACTGATCGCAAAAATAAGTGCTTCAGTAATAAGACCTATCGCAAGCAAGAGACTCCCAGTAAGGGGGCCCAACTCCCAGTGAAGGATCTTGAACAACGCACCAATGATTACCACCGACGCACCAAGGCCATAGGCCATGTTGAATAATTTCTTTGTTGATTTTGACTGTGCCATAATTTAAGATTTAATTTAAGTTTAATTAATAATAAGTATTTGGTTTACTTTTGATTTTTCCGCATGGTTACGGATGGTGTATTTATTATTGTTTGTGCTTTTCTTTTATTGTGTTGAATCTTCTTCGCCCATATAATCTTGTACGGTTCTAAACCCAACATAACTACGTGCCGAATCGGCGTACTCGTAATCCCTGGTACTCACCTGCAAGAAGTAGGCAACATCTTTCCAAGAACCGCCACGGATCACTTTTCGGGCATTGCTGCCATCACCACCATTCGGGTTCATGGTTGAAACATAATCATACGAACTTGGATCATAACTAGAGTTGGTCCATTCCGATACGTTTCCTGCCATATTATAAAGGTTATAATCATTTGGCTCGTAAGACTTGGCCTCCACGGTATAGAGTGCCTGATCTGCCGCATAGTCACCACGTTGTGGCTTAAAGTTGGCCATAAAGCAACCAGTATCACTGATTACATAAGGACCACCCCATGGATAGGTACCACCTTCGATACCTCCTCTGGCGGCATATTCCCATTCGGCCTCGGTAGGCAACCTAAACTGATTCACGAACTGCTTGCCACGGCTCTTTTGATCGTCATTCTTGAACTTGGTTCTCCAGTTACAGAAGGCTTTGGCCTGTTTCCAAGAAACACCGACCACAGGATATTCGCTATACGCATCATGCCAGAAATAATCGTTGTGCATTGGTTCGTTGTACGAATATTCAAAGTCACGGATCCAAACTGTAGTATCAGGATATATCTCCAATTCTTCTTGACGGATGAAATCTTTTCTTCTACCGGTTTTTGACCTTGCGGCAGCTTCAATATCCATCCAGCTGTATTTGTACTTTAATTTTGTAACATCGATGGTACGCTGACCGTTGTATGATTCCTCTTCAGGAATGTACAATGAGTCCATAACTTCGGTGTAATATTCGTCTGGATAATCCGATTGGTCCCAAACAAGATCTTCGTCCCTGTTCAGTCCCCTTCCCTCATAACCAGTTTCACCCATACCTGAGTAATTGTCTAACATGTATTTGTCATACACGGATATCTTGGTAGTGTCCGCATCCTTGAAAGCGTATTCACCAATACCTCCATCTTCAGGTCCAAGACCTAATTCATCGGCAAGAATGGCCAACCTAGTTCTGGTAATTGAGTCTTGAACCCACTCCACGAACTGACGGTATTCACTATTGGTAATCTCGGTGTCGTCCATATAAAAAGAACGAACCGTAACGGTTTTGGTGGGGGCGTTGAGAACTTGGGCCATGTCTTCTTCGCTCTTACCCATGATAAAAGATCCGCGGGGGATCAGCTCCATACCGTAAGGCTTTTCAGGGTACCACTTCTTTCCTTGGGCACCGACTAGTTCTCCTTTTGTTTTAGACCCACAACTCGTGAGCAAAAAAACAAACGCTATAGATGATAACAATAGCTTCTTCATACTTTAGGTTAAATTTCGATTATGATTATAAACTGCGAACACAAATAGCATTTCTACTCTCTAAAACTTCGATTTGAGTAAAATATTGTATTGAACGTTATTATCCCTTAAAAAAATTATTCGTTAATTCAAGCCTTTTTTATAGGCCTTGAACCACCGTTCAGGAATGCTCTGATTACATGCATCTAAATAGTCCTTTTCGGTGCATGGTAATAACGCAGGTGTATTCTTTTTAGTATGTGAAGTCAAGATTGTGGGCACCTCTACCCACCAACGATCGGTGAAATGACTCTTATAATAGACCAACTGCTCATTTTCGGTCGGAACAATGTACTTTGTGAAGTGCTCACTTTGCGAAAAAGGAGATTCATTTATTCTAAAATTGAAGCCTTCTATGAAATACCAGATGATCTGTGCGATCAATTGAGACGATTGATTGCTATTTTCCATTTCATATAGTCCGAATACACGAACGTTTTCGCTTAACCCAGCATAGCGTGCAATGGCACAGATCTCCCTGCCTGTAAAACCGTTGGGGGAAAAATTATTGGATGAGCCCATTTCACCGGCCCTTACCGCACGTAGATCTAAACTTACCAAATGAGCGTTTCGCAGCACTGGTTCTGCCAAGCTGATATCGGCAGCCACATCTCCTAATCTGTAGGCATCGAAAAAAAGGCGTTCCATAAGATCCACCTCTTCTTGTGCATTGAAGTAACTTTGATACCCTATATTGGAAAAATTAAATAGGTTGTTCGGCTTATCGGTAATTATCTTACTCATGTACGAATTCGATGAGATCAGTTCATCGTCCATACCAAAATCAAAACGACTATCTATGGCTACCAAATTGATCATATCTACTATACGATCAAAGGCTCGGTAGGTAGGGTAGGTAATATCTTGGGTTGCACCTATGACTATAGGTATAATATTCTCTTCTAATAAATCGGCGACTATTTCTTTAACCACGAAGTAGGTATCTTCCACAGATTCACCTTCTTCTATATCGCCAAGATCGACCAAATGGCCGTTCCAATTGCCCATCATTAGTTTGTACAATTGTAGTCTAATGGCGGAAACATCTAGTTTTTCAGGTTTCTTTTCGTAGGCATTCCTAGATTCACGCACACCAACAATAGCGATCGAAGCAATGGCCAGTACGGGCAAGCCTTCTTTTACGGTATGTATATGTATATGTTTTCCTAGGGCTTGAGGAGGAAGCAGTTCGCAATGTGCCAGTACTTTGTCTTCAACTGGAACCAAAAAATCGTATGCCATTTATGATTTGAGGGTTAAAGGTTACAGGGTAATAAATGAAAATTTCTAGATCAATAAGAATACAATATATTGATAACTGTTCTTTACAAACCTACTTTTTTGCCTTGGGCTTGGCCTTGGCTTTCTTTTTCGGTGCTTTCTTTTCTATCAAGGCCATTGCTTCCGCTAAGGTCATCTTTTCAACATCAACCGTCTTTGCCAACTCAACTTTGGTCTTGCCTTTTAATATGGTATGGCGGCCCCAACGGGCTTTTTCAATTCTAATGCCTTCTTCGGGCCAATTTTGAATCACCTTATCGATTTCTTTTTGCTTTTTATCTTTGATCAATTCTTCAATATCACTCTGGCTAAGGTTATCGAAATCATACTTTTTGTTGACATTGATGAACATCCCGTCCCATTTAATGAACGGTCCGAAACGTCCTACTCCTTTTTGAACATCTTTGTTTTCAAAAGTGGCGATAGGGGCGTCGGCTTTCTGCTTTTCTTTAATGAGTTCTATGGCCCTGGCCAAAGTTACTTCCATGGCGCTTTCATCTTTGGGCAGCGAAATGAATTTTTTTCCGAAACGCACATAAGGTCCAAAACGACCTACATTGGCCGCTATTTCCTCACCTTCAAATACCCCAAGATCTCGCGGAAGTTTAAACAACTCCATGGCCTCTTCAAAAGTAATCGTATTAAGCGATTGTTCGGGCAACAAGCTGGCGAACAATGGTTTTTCTTCTTCTTCCACCGTACCTACTTGTACCATAGGCCCAAATCTTCCCAAACGGACAGAAACCTGTCGGCCTGTTTTTGGATCTTTCCCCAGTACGCGTTCGCCGCTGGCACGATCGGCATTCTCTTCTACATCAAGCACTTTAGGGTGAAAATCTTTGTAGAAATCTTTCATCACCTTTTGCCAATCTTGGTTGCCTTCTGCGATTTCATCAAAATCTTCCTCGACCTTAGCAGTAAAATTGTAATCCAGAATATTTTCAAAATGGCTCACCAAAAAATCGTTTACGATCATACCAATATCGGTCGGCACCATTTTACCTTTGTCAGAACCGACCATTTCGGTCAGGTTCTTTTCATTAACTTCTTTCGCTTTCAAGATAAGCTGCACATATTTACGCTCCATACCTTCTATAGTGCCCTTTTCTACATATCCTCTATTCAGAATCGTAGATATGGTCGGGGCATAGGTAGAGGGTCTGCCAATACCCAGTTCTTCCAACTTTTTGACCAATGAAGCTTCCGTAAATCGATATGGCGGGCGCGAAAATCGCTCGGTTGCCGTAATGTATTTGTTTATCAATACATCGTTCACCTTCATGGCAGGCAACATTCCTTCTTGCTCTTCTGCTACATCTTCATCATCAAGGCCCTCCATATACACTTTTAAAAAGCCATCGAATTTTATGACCTCCCCATTGGCCGTAAACTCATCGGAATGGGTGTTTGCCTTTATCTTCACGTTGGTTCGTTCCAATTCTGCATCGCTCATTTGCGATGCAATGGTACGTTTCCAGATCAACTCGTACAGCTTTGATTGGTCACGTTCCAATGAAGGTGACTGATTGGTGATATCAGTTGGGCGAATGGCCTCATGAGCTTCTTGAGCTCCTTTTGATTTTCCCTTAAAATTACGAACCGTGCTATATTGTTTGCCGTAGTTCGCAGTTATTGCATCTTTGGCTGCGTTAATGGCTTCACTCGACAGGTTTACACTATCGGTTCTCATATAAGTAATAAGGCCCGCCTCATACAATCGCTGGGCGACCTGCATGGTTCTACCTACCGAAAAATAGAGCTTTCGAGAAGCTTCTTGTTGTAAGGTAGAGGTGGTAAAAGGCGCCGAGGGGGTCTTTTTTGCCGGTTTTTTATCAAGGTCGGCTACTGAAAACGTAGCACTGATATTTTTCTTTAAAAACGATTCCGCTTCTTCTTTCGAAGCAAAAGTCTTGTATAATTTTGCGGTAAAAGAACTGCCATCTTGGGTCTTAAACTCGGCAGACACTTTAAACGAGGCTTCAGGGCTAAACGCTTCAATATCCCTTTCGCGCTCCACAATAAGACGAACGGCTACCGATTGCACCCTTCCTGCAGACAATCCCGGTTTTATCTTTTTCCATAAAACGGGAGAAAGTTGATAACCTACCAAGCGGTCGAGTACCCTTCGCGCTTGTTGGGCATTGACCAAATTATAATTAATTTCTCTCGGGTTTTCTATCGCTTTCTGAATGGCCGATTTCGTAATGGAGTTAAAAACAATTCGCTTGGTCTTACTTTTATCAAGCCCCAAGGTTTCCGCCAAATGCCATGAAATTGCCTCTCCTTCTCGGTCTTCATCACTGGCAAGCCAGATAGTTTCTGCCTTGCTTGCTAAATCTTTCAACTTTTTGACCAAGGCCTTTTTGTCGCTGTCTACAATATAATTCGGTTCAAAATTATTGTCAACATCTACTCCAAGTTCTTTAGAGGGCAAATCGGCAATATGTCCAAAACTGGACTCTACCTTAAAGTCTTTTCCTAAAAATTTTTCAATCGTCTTCGCTTTTGCGGGCGACTCTACTATTACTAAATTCTTGGCCATTCATCGGTTTTTGAAGACACAAAAGTAGTTGAATTTTTTAATTTGCTACCATACCTATATATATAGTACCTTTTTAAAGGTTCTGAAAACAAAGGAAATATATCGTCATGCGCCTATACTTTTCGAGGTATTAATGCTCTTTACTTTCATTATTTTTAAATAACTTTCAGCAATGGAAAACTTATAAGAAAACCCAAAAAATCAAATAAACCATTTTCATGAAAAAGAAATACGCATATCTCATCGTCCTTCTACTATCCTTTTCAGTACAGAACGTACAGGCGCAACGTAAAAGCAAAAAAGAATCGGCAGTTAACTTTAACGAGTCGCTTTACAACGGAATACAATGGCGCTTGGTGGGGCCTTTTAGAGGAGGAAGGGCTGGCACCGTTTCAGGCGTTGTGAACGACCCTAACCTGTATTATATGGGTACTGCAGGTGGCGGGGTTTGGAAAACGACGGATGCGGGAAGTACGTGGAACTGTATCTCGGACGGATTTTTCGGAGGTTCCATAGGTGCAGTCGCGGTTTCAGAATCAGATCCCAACATTATATATGTAGGGGAAGGAGAACAAACCCTACGAGGTAACGTATCATCGGGCAAAGGAATATGGAAAAGTATGGATGCCGGCGAAACTTGGAAATTCATCGGTCTTGAAGGTTCTGAACATATTTCAAGGATCAGAATTCACCCAAAGGATCCCAACCTCGTTTATGTAGCCGCCATAGGTAACCTCTGGAAACCGAATGACACTCGAGGGGTCTATCGCTCAAAGGATGGAGGCACTACTTGGGAAAAAATATTGTACGAAAGTGACAAGGCCGGTGCTGGCGACCTGATCATGGATCCCAATAATGCTAGAATTCTATATGCCGCGACATGGGAAATGAAACGAAACGGATACCGAATGGATAGTGGTGGCCCTGGCAGCAAACTATTCAAAAGCACCGATGGCGGTGATACTTGGAAGGATATTTCTAAATTAACAGGCCTTCCCAAAGGCCCGTGGGGAATTGTCGGCATTGCTGTATCTCCTGCCGATTCCAATCGGGTATGGGCGATCATCGAGGCCGAGGCCGGTGGGGTCTATCGTTCCGATGATGCGGGCAAAACATGGAAAAAAGTCAACGAAGACCGCGCACTTCGCCAAAGGGCCTGGTACTATAGTCGCATTACCGCTGATTCCCAAAACGTAGATAAAGTATATGTTATGAACGTCAGCTATGGTGTATCTACCGACGGTGGCAAAACATTTACATTAAAGGATGCGCCACATGGCGACCACCATGACCTATGGATTGCGCCTGACAATAACAACCGAATGGTCATTGCCGATGATGGTGGGGCACAGATTTCCAATGATGGTGGCAATAATTGGACCACCTACGGAAATCAGCCTACCGCTCAATTTTATCGGGTGACTACCGATAACCAATTTCCTTATCGTATTTATGGGGCACAACAAGATAATAGCACGGTACGGATTTCCCATAGAACAACAGGAAATTCCATCGGAGAAAGTGCCTGGGAAGAAACCGCCGGGGGCGAAAGTGCCCACTTGGCACCCGATCCAAAGAACAATGAAATTGTATATGGCGGCACCTTTAAGGGGTATATGATGCGTGAAGATCATTCACTAGGGCAAACGCGATCGGTAAATGTTTGGCCCGACAACCCCGCTGGATCTGGGGTAGAGGTGATGAAGTATCGATTCAACTGGAATTTTCCCGTGAAATTCAGTATTCACGACAACAACAAGCTTTACGCAGGTTCAAATTTTTTACATGTGACGACCAACGAAGGCCAAAGCTGGAAAACCATATCCCCCGATTTGACCCGCGCACTTCCGGAAACCATACTATCTTCAGGCGGGCCGATTACACAAGATAACACGGGGGCCGAATTCTATTCCAACATTTTTGTCATCAACGAATCGCCACAAGAACCTGGGGTTATCTGGGTCGGTACCGATGATGGCCACATTCAGATCACCAAAGATGACGGCGCCAGTTGGGAAAATATTACACCTCCTGCAAATCTTTCCCCAAAATTGAACATGATCAATAGCATTGATCCAAGTCCGTTTAAAAAAGGTACGGCCTATGTTGCAGCTACTTCCTATAAATTTGGCGATTATACACCTTATTTATATAAAACTACTGACTACGGAAAAACATGGTCATTGATTACCAAAGGCATAAAAAACACCGATTATACCCGTGTGGTACGCTCCGATAAAGTGCGCGAGGGACTTTTATATGCAGGTACCGAATGGGGCATGTATATTTCGTTCGATGATGGAGCGAATTGGTCGCCTTTTCAACTGAACCTGCCTATTACAGCAATCCGAGATCTTGAGGTGCGCGACAATGATTTAATCGCTGCCACCCATGGCCGTAGTTTTTGGATGATCGATGACCTCACCCCTTTACACCAGTTGTCTGCCAATATGACCAATAACGAATCATTTCTATACAAGCCCGATAATGCCTATAGAATGCAACAATCTGGTTGGGGGGAACCGGATGTTCTTCTTGAAGGTGAAAACCATCCCGATGGTGCAATTATTAATTATTTTGTAGCGAACCTCAAAGAAACCGATTCGATACAACTTGATATTCTTGAAATGGATGGCTCGCTCATTCAAACTTTTTCAAATACGGCCACAGAAAAAAAGACCGACCCAAGTGCCCCTAAAAAATTAGAAGTAAAAACCGGCGGAAACCGTTTTATCTGGAACATGCGCTACCCCGGTTTTAAAACCTTTGAAGGTATGGTTTTGTATTCGTCGCCCAATATAGGCCCGAAATCGGCACCTGGAGAATACAAAGTGCGGTTGACCTATAATGGCAAAGCACAAGAACAGTCGTTTACCGTTTTAAAAGATCCTCGACTACCTAATACAGATACCGATTTTAAGAATCAGTTCGATTTTCTTATACAGGTTCGTGACCAGACCACCAGGGCCAATCAGGCGATTTCCGATATTAGAAAAGTAAAAAAAGACCTTGATTATCTAACCGAAAAAACAAAGAACAATGAAGACTTAGAAACATTGATAAAAGAGTTCAAGACTAAAATGGAAGTCATCGAGAACAACATCCATATGACCAAAAACCAAAGCAGTCAAGACCCCTTGAACTATGGCATTCGCATCAATAACCGTTTGGCATTTTTAATGGTAGATTCGCAAAGAGGCGACTACCCTCCTACCGACCAGTCTAAAGAATTCTTCACTGAAATCAAAAAAGAATTGGATACTGAGATCGATGCCTTGAATGAATTAAAAGAAGACTATATTACTAAGATCAACAATCGAGTAACAGAGAACAAGATTCAGATGATTTCTTCGGAGTAATCTTAACTGATTCTGATTATTGAAAAATTATTTACTAAGCCAAAGGCTATACTGTCACATTGAGCGCAGTCGAGAACCTCTATAAAAGGCATCTCGACTGCGCTCGAACAGACAAAATTTAATCCAACTGTAAAGTACTCAACAACCGAATATTATTATCGATATATTCATATTGATAAAGCACTTTGTCGCCGATCATTAAAAGTGAATTATTCAACGGAATAACGTCATACGCGAAAATTTCCGGAAAAATGCTTAGTGAAGTAATATTAGGCGCATCGGACTTATCGTATACCTTCAATCCTGAATTGCCATCACAAACGAAGAGTTTGTGGCCTTGAATACCAAGTCCGTACGGCTCATCCATCGGGTAAATAACTTCAAGTTCAGGCTTCTTTAAATTTGAAACATTGACGATGTATAGTCCGCTTTCGGTATTGCCACAAGTATTGCCGGCCCGAAGCGTTATGTAGGCATAATCACCATCTACAACGACCGGGTCACAGGCCGTACCATGCACGAACTCACTAACGAATTCGGGTTTATCGGGCGATGATATGTCGTAGATATACATGCCCTGGGTGCCACCGATAAAAAGTATATTCCCCTGATTAAAAATGGTCTCTACCGTACCATTAGTATATACATCTTCCAAAACTTTTGGTTTTTCAAGGTCGGAGATATCAAAAACGCTGATACTGGCCCACTCTACGGCATAAAGGTAATCGCCAACGATCTTAAAACGTGCCAAAGAACCACCTTGGCCCGTATTAGAGGAAGGCGCCGAAGGAGTGAACGCCTCATTGCTAGAGCTATTCACAAACGAGACATCTGCTTGACCTTGCCAACCCCCGAACTTTTGCTGTACTTCGGCATCAGATAAACGCTGGGTCTTTACTTCCCAGCCTACAATTGCTTCTTTAGTAGCATCGAAGCTGCCATAATCAAAAATGTCGGCCTCGGGCCAAGCTACGTCCCAGCCCACAGTACACCAATATTGTTGGTAGATCGCATTTTCCATTCGTGCGATCGTTTTAATATCATCGATATTCGAAATATCAAGCACTACGAGATCTCCATAGCTATCGGCATACAAACGATCATCTTTAATTGAAATATCATAATTACCTTCTAACCGGATGAACTTTAAGTTTTTGGGGGCATTGGGGTCACTATTGTCGATAACATGAAACCCTTGGTTTACATCATTAATGAAAATATAATTTTTATAGGCATAGATCTTACCCGATTGGGTAATGGGTATGGGTTCGGTTATTTCTAGGGCTTCCTCTTTAAACTGAACCAAGTCGGCGGTTAAAGGTGTGGCGACCCTATATTCTTTTCCCGGCAGGTCGTCCATATCATCTCCACAGGAAATCAATAAAAAAACAAAGCTTAAAAACAGTATCGGCCACTCGTTTCTCTTTTTCATAGAAATATAGTTTCTTGGTTTATACTACTTTAGATGCAGCCCTAATGAAAGGTTGCGTGGGTTTCAAAAATATTCGATGAAATGGTTTTCCCTTATTTTCCGAAGCTGTTTGCTATTTTCCCCTAATCCTAACAACCACGAAAAATACTGCTTACGCTTATTACAAGGCTCCACTTTAGCTTTTTTGAAACCAGGAACTTCGTTCATGGCTTTCAATTGGGTTCATATATATTGGCGCAACGCTAAAAACCCTAAAAAAGTACTAAAAATACCTGTCATATTGTCACGATTTTGAATATAATGCTATCTTTGCAAACCCATTTAATCAAAGAAAATGGTGAGTTATGGAGAAGATCATAGACGAGTCGTTGCAAGGCACCACATTAGCGGTTAACGCTAGTTTAAAAAATACCCGCAAGCTTTATATTGAAAGTTATGGTTGCCAAATGAACTTTTCTGATAGTGAAAT
>JBATIN010000547.1:0-3092 GCA_049667765.1 Flavobacteriaceae bacterium | reverse complement strand
GGTTTGTTCCGTATATGTTTCCGGACAAACGTAAAAAAGCCGGTGACACATCAAGAACATGGGATGACGACCTTGGTGAAAAGGAATGGTTGTCAAGTGATCGCAAAATCTGGTATCAGCATAGACCACTGAATACGATTCCAATTTTAAAGCCCTATGCCCCTGAGTTTTTCGACTGGCTGGCGCATCCCGATCTTTCAGAATGGTGGGATTTTGTAAATATGGAAAAAGACTTCGCTGATTTTGTGGTACCCGTTTTTCTATTGAGTGGTTGGTACGATGCAACCTATGGGGTTGAAGGGGCTTCCCGTGCTTTTAAAAAAATCCATAATGAAGACGTATCGGCAGGGGTAAAGGAAAACTCGGTTCTCGTGTTAGGCCCCTGGAACCACACCTCGATTACCACAAGAAAGACCCATTTTGGGGAAGTGGAATTCGGCCCCGCGGCAGGAATGGATTATGATGCCTTGCTTTTGGACTGGTTTGACCTTACGATGAAAGAGAAAGGAAAGGATTGGGATTTTAAGCCTGTAAATGCTTTTGTCATGGGTTCGAATCGGTGGCGATCGATGGAGTCTTGGCCTCCGGAGCAGTCTGTTGAGAATGTATGGTATCTCAAAGACAACAGTATATTGGATACGATTTCTGAACGAAATGCGGCTAAAGAAAGTTATACGTTTGATCCCGCCAATCCTTTTTGGGATAAATCCTACGAAAAATTGTATCCCTACGATCAACGGGAAAATGAAGCCCGTGCCGATGTGCTTACATTTACCTCAGCTCCAATGCAAGAGGATATGGAGATCCTCGGGGAAATTAAAGCACGGCTTTTTGTTAGTTCTACGGCTCTGGACACGGATTTCTCCTTTACGATTACAGATGTGTATCCAGATGGTCGTTCGATCAACCTTACCGGTTTGGATGCAGGCTACCTAAGAATGCGCTATCGGGAAGGTTTCACATCCCAAAAACTTATGAAGCCGGATGAGGTCTATGAAATTTTGATTGGCAATGTATATACTGGTAATGTTTTTAAAAAAGGGCACAGGATCAGGGTTTCAATTACAAGTAGTAAAGCGCCCCATTATGACCCCAATCCAAATACAGGTACCGAGATAGCTTCTGAAAGCGAATTGAAATCATGTGTGAATAGCATATATTTTGGTGGTGAGACCCCTAGCTCCCTTATACTTCCGCTTTTTAAAGGAGACTAAAAAGAAAGCGTATTTCTCGTAGCAGCTATACGATTGTATCCAATGTAAACCATGATTGAAGTTTTAGCCGCTGTCATGAGTTCGCACACATTTTTTAATAGACCAGTAGGCGTTGCTCCGTCATTTCTTTCATAGCATACTTGATTCCTTCCCTACCAAATCCTGAATTTTTCACCCCTCCATAGGGCATGTTATCTATTCTAAATCCAGGAACATTATTTACGATTACACCACCAACCTCTAATTCTTCGTGCGCCTGAGTAATGTTTTTAAAAGAGTTAGTATATATTCCTGCTTGCAAACCATAGGGTGAGTCATTAGCCATGGCAATGGCTTCGTTAAAATCGTTGAAGTCTTCAACTACGGCAACTGGACCAAAAACCTCTTCACAGTTTACTTTCATGCTGGTAGTAGTTCCAGTGAGCAGCGTGGGGGCATACAGATTGTGTTTTTCATCCACAATTTTACCCCCGGTTAGTATTTTTGCACCACCTTTTACCGCTTCCTTCACCCAATCATCAATACGTTTTAAATGTAAAGGTTCTATTATGGGACCTATCATCACATTTTTATCACTAGGATCTCCAACTTTGAGGGCTTCAATTTCTTTTATTAATAATGATAAAAATGGTTTATAAATCTTTTTATGTACCAAAATACGTTGTGTGGAAATACAAATTTGTCCGGCAAATAAGTAGGCTCCAATGGCAGTGGTTTTTGCGGCCGTTTCTAGTTCTGCGGTTTCATCAATAATAACGGCGGCATTACCGCCTAACTCTAAAGTCACCTTCTTTTTACCTATTATGCTTTTAAGGTACCAGCCTACTTTCGCACTACCCGTAAACGATAATTTGGCAATTCGGTCATCACGGACCATTTTTTCCGCTACTGGGATATCGCAATTCACGATATTAAAAACCCCTTTTGGTAAATCTAATTGCTCGATTAATGCTCCTAAGGCAATGGTAGTTAATGGGGTTTGGGGAGCAGGTTTTACGATGACCGAGCAACCGGCCGCCAAGGCAGGTGCTACCTTATGCAGTACAAGGTTTAAAGGGAAATTAAAGGGTGTTATACACGCGATTGCACCAATTGGGAAGGGCTTGGTATAGGCTGTTTTTCCAGTGCCTGTTGAAAAATCTATGGGAACCATCTCACCAGAGAATGTAAGGGCTTCCCGGGCGGCAATCTCTACTGTGGTGATACATCTGCTAATTTCACCTTGGGCATAACCCAGGGGTTTGCCTGCTTCTTCCACAATAAGTTGAGCCAGGGATGCACTGTTGGTCGCAATGAGGTCCCTTAATTGTATTAATATCTCGGAACGCTTGCCTGCCGACCATTTTTTATAAACATGAAAGCCTTCAAGAGAGCATTGTATGGCTTCTTCCATTTGCTCTTTTGAAGCTAGTGGTAGTTTTGCTAAATAGTTGCCATGATATTTATCCATGACGTCTAAAAATTCACCGTTTCCTTCTTTAACCCACCTATTCCCTATATAATTAGCTTCAGTAATTAAATTTTGATAATTCTTCATAATTGCTTCTGTTTCGATAGTTCTACATAAGTTGTCATAGAACTTAATTAAATGAACTACGCTTCTATACGTCCCATTACTTGTTTGAAAGTCTCTAGCGCTTCATTTATTTGTTCTTTAGTAACTATAAGAGGCGGGATCCATCGCAAGACATTTTTGTAAGTACCGCAGCTTAATAAAAGCAAGTTTTGTTCTAAGCAGCCTTTTAGTGCCTTGGCCGTGGTTTCAGCATCTGGAGTACCATCAGCTTTGGTGAATTCTGTGGCGATCATTAAACCTTGTCCCCGTACGTCGCCAATTACTGGAAATTTTGACTGCAGGTTACGTAAGCCTTCCATAAG
>JBATIN010000546.1:0-2918 GCA_049667765.1 Flavobacteriaceae bacterium | reverse complement strand
GTGTCGCCGTGTGTGCGCCTTCTAATGGAAATTTAGTATCCTGATGCTGTTCCAAAGTATACAAGCTATAATCAAAACCTTGCTCCAGTGAATGACATTCAACGCAATCTGGTAAAACACCTTTCTCTTTGAACTCACCTCTGTGGTAGTCCGAATGACAATTATTGCAGGCGGAGAAATCTATGGGTGTGGTAAACCGTTTTTTATGACATTCCTTGCAATCTACCTGCACATGTTTTCCTTCCAATGGGTAGTCGGTTTTCGTATGATCGAAGAAATCCATGGATCTGAGCGAAAGAAAACTGCTTTCCTTATGGCATTTAACACAATCGGTGCCAAATTTACCTTCATGTACATCTTCATGACAGCTTACGCAGCTATTTTCATTGAAATTTTCCATATCCTGAAAAACGGCAAGGGGCTCGCTGGATTGGGCATGGCAGTTAAAACAGTCGATTTCATTATGCCTTCCTCTTAATGTAAATTCTGTGGTATTGTGGTCAAATTTTCCTTTTCCTATAAAATCATTAAAGGCGGTCTCTGTATGGCACTGCACACAAGTTCCTTCTAATTGGCCATTATGTGGGTCGTCGTGGCAAGACACGCAATCTTTAAAAGGGATGTTCGAAAATTCCTGAAAATCTTTTCCGTTTCGGGTGGTAATCTGGTGGCATTCGATGCAGTCTATATTGGCGTGCTCTCCCTTTAACTGAAAATCAGCTTGGTCATGATCGAATTTTGGAGCAGGTTCAAAACCTTCCATATTGTGGCAATCAAGACAGGTATTGGCCAAGGTATTTTGATGATAGTCATCATGGCACGAAAGACATTTTTCGTCCAATCCTAAAAAAGTATTGGGCCTTTTCTTGATCTCACGATCTGCAATGTTTTCTGAAACATGGCACTTTTTACAATCGACAGTTTCGTGTTTTCCTTCGAGTTCATAGCCCGTTAGTTCATGGTCAAAGTTATCTTGATCAAAGCGAACCATATCGAATTTGCGCCCATGATGTTCGCTATGACATTCGATACAATCTTGTTTAATTACATTAGGATTGGCATGATACCCGGTTTTGGCATTAATTAGGGATTGAATATCGGTATGGCATTCAAGACATTTTGTATCTGTAACTTTATTGCCTAGATCATGACACTGGGTACAATTGCTAATGCCTTCGAATTCGGAATGCGATTGGGTTAGATCACCAGGCGAAATCTGCCCATATCCGTAGGAGCAGGATAGTAAAACAAGTAAAATGATATGTTTTAAGGTGCCCTTCAAACCATCTATTTATGTTTTTTCATGATATGCCCAAAGCGTTTGGCTACTTCGATACCCGCATCCTTTAAAAATTTGGTAGGCAGTTCGCCCCCTGCAAAAATATAGACGAGGTCATTTTCAACCTCCACAACCTCATTGGTTTCGGTAAAGTTGACAAGTACACTTTTATCGCTCACTGATACTAAGTTAGTGTTAAATTTAACATCTAATGAATTATCGTCGATTGCGGCAATGACTTTTTCTTTGTTTTTTGGTTTTAACCGGGCGAATTGCTCTTTTCGGTAAGAAAGAGTTACCTGATTACTATCTTTTAAAAGTAATGCAGATTCAATTGCTGAGTCGCCACCACCAACAACGATTATCTTTTTACCTGAAATATTTTCTGGTTCGAGTAAGCGGTATGCTACGTTTTCGGAATCTTCACCGGGAATTCCCAATTTTCGAGGTGTCCCCCTTCTACCAATCGAAAGCAATACTTGATTGCACAGGTATTCATGACCGGTATTGGTTACAATTTTAAAAATATCATTTTCGATGGGAACTATGCTTTCAACCTTTGTGTTTTCAAGAATTTCCAAATCATGTTCCGAAATGACTTTTTTCCATAATTGCAACAATTCATCTTTGGAAGTATCATAAAGTTTGGCTTTTCCATAGAGCGGTAAATCCATAGGGGCGGTCATTACAATTTTTGACCGTGGGAAAGTGTACACGGTTCCGCCTAATGAATCCTGCTCTAAAGTAATCGAGGTCAGCCCTTGTTTTTTGGCTTCTAACGTGGCAGATATTCCAGCTGGACCAGCACCGATGATTACCACATCCAAAACTCCTTCTTTAGATGGTTTTTTAGCAGCGGCAATATTTTCCATAGCTTGTTGGCCCTGTTCAACGCTGTTTTTGATCAGTCCCATTCCGCCCAATTCGCCGGCGATATACATGCCTTTGATATTCGTTTCATAATCTTCGCTTACATGCGGAAGGTCGACCCCTCGTGATTCCGTCCCGATTCGAAGCGTTATCGCCTCCACAGGACATGCATGAAAACAAGCTCCATGGCCGATGCAGTTCGAGGTATTTATTACAGTGGCGACCCCATCGATAATGCCCAGAATATCTTTTTCTGGGCAGGCTGTAATACAGGCACCACTTCCTATGCAGAGGTTCAGATCTATATGTGGATAAAGCGATACAGGTTCGAACAACCCTTCAACTTTTGCCAATTCCACCTTTTCTTCGGTCTTAACCGATTTTACCTTTTTTTTCCTGAGATAAAAGAAAATGATGATTGCGCATAAAACGAATACCGTTCCATATATAATTATTTCCTCAAGAAGAACCTCGTTCATTAGAATATCCATTTATAGCCAAAAGCCACGGTCACAGCAACATGAATGACTACGACTATAAGCATAATCAAGGCAAAAGGCATGTGGGCCACATGCCAGTATTTAAATAATTTTTGCATGGTCTGAAGCCTTGAAATCTTTTTGGAAAGTTTTATTTCGTCCTTGACCATTTTTAATATTGTCTTTTTTTCCTCTTTTGGCAGATCGTTGCGGTTCAATACTTTTCGAAGGTATTCTAAGGTTTTTTTATTGTCCTGAGTGTTTTCTTCGCTTATCAGACTGGTAACAAT
>JBATIN010000545.1:0-6625 GCA_049667765.1 Flavobacteriaceae bacterium | reverse complement strand
GTTACGATGCTTCCCCTATTGGTATAATCTTCAGGGTTGGCCGTAAATACAAATTGCAGATCCAAGGGCAATCGTAATTTAAACCCTCTGATTTGAATATCGCCTTCCTCTAATATATTAAAAAGCGAAACCTGTATTCTCGCTTGAAGATCGGGCAATTCGTTGATGACAAAGATACAGCGGTTCGCTCGAGGTATCATTCCGAAATGAATGACGCGGTCATCGGCATACGATAGTTTAAGGTTGGCCGCCTTTATGGGGTCTACATCACCGATCAGATCGGCAACGGTTACATCGGGAGTGGCCAATTTTTCATAAAAGCGATCATTTCTGTGAAGCCATGAAATCGGGGTCTTATCCCCTTTTTCCCTGATCAGTTCCAAGGCATAACGGGACATCGGTTTTAACGGGTCATCATTGATTTCGGAGCCTTCTACAACTGGAATATATTCATCCAACAGATTGACCATCAAACGGGCCAAGCGTGTTTTGGCTTGTCCGCGCAGTCCCAATAAATTAATATTGTGCCGTGAAAGTATGGCCCGCTCCAATTCAGGTATCACCGAATTTTCATAGCCGTGCACTCCCGAAAAAGTTTCCTCGCCTTTTTTTATTTTTTCACGCAGGTTATCGCGCAGTTCATCTTTGATGCTTTTAGTCTGATATCCAGCTTTCTTTAGTTCTCCTAAATTGGAAATTTCTTTGTGGTTCAAGTTCATATATTTTTTTGTTCATTGTTAATCTAAGCCCTTCGACTTAGCTCAGGACGGTCGCTATCGAAGACCTCTATTGATTGAAAAGCGCTTCGACAAGCTCAGCGTGACATACTCTTTTTGATTTGGACTTTTCAATAAAAACGCTGTATTTTCAACTTCGTACCTCGTACATTTAACCTCGTACCACCTACCTCACTTCAACTTTTTCCTTCGATTGTTCTCATAATCCTCAAAGATCATTTCCCCCAAGCCTTTTAATCCCGTAAAGAATGCCTTCCCTTTATTGGCCTCCGTGAAGTGGCGAATGAACTGCATCAGATACGGATCTTGTGCGATCATAAAGGTCGTTATGGGAATGTGCAACTTTCTGGCCTGCCGCGCCATAGTGTAGCATTTCTCCACGATATAATCATCCAGTCCCACACTATTCTTATAATAAGTGCCGTCGGAAAGCCGCAGACAACTGGGCTTTCCATCGGTAATCATAAAGATCTGCTTGTTGGTATTACGCTTTCTACGGAGCATATCCATCGCCAATTGCAATCCTGCTACCGTGTTGGTGTGATAAGGTCCGACTTTTAAATAGGGTAGATCTTTTATGGGTATGGGCCATGCATCGTTTCCAAAGACCAAAATATCCAAGGTGTCTTTTGGGTAGCGGGTGGTAATCAATTCGGCCAAGGCCATGGCCACTTTTTTTGCAGGCGTAATGCGGTCCTCACCATAGAGAATCATACTATGGCTGATGTCGATCATCAGAACCGTACTCATTTGGGCCTTGTGGTGGGTCTCTTCCACCACGAGATCGCTTTCGTCCAATGAGAACGTACCCAACCCGTGATTTACCTGTGCATTTTTTAGACTCTCGGTCATGGAAATCTGCTCGAGAGAATCCCCGAAACGGTATTCGCGAAAATCTCCTGTATGTTCATCACCACGGCCGGCGGATTTGCTGCGGTGGTTTCCATTACCACTTTTCTTTAGTTTTCCGAAGATCTGGTCCAGTGCACGTTGGCGGATGATGCGTTCCATTTTGGCCGTAATGGAGATTTTTCCACCTTTGCCGTCACCTTCCTCACCTTCTTCGCCTTCTTCGCCCATTTCGCCGCCGCCATCTTCGAATTCTTCACGGATGTAACCCTTGGCCTTAAGATCTTCGATAAAATCGTCGATGGTATAATTTTCGTCCGTAAGCTCATATTCTTTGTCCAATTCGCGCAGCCAATCGATGGCCTCGTCAAAATCGCCCGAAGTGTGCGTGATGAGTTCCTGAAAAATATCGAAAAGTTTGTCGAACGGGGTGAGGTCCGGTGCCTCATAAGGGGTAAACCGAAACCCATTTCTTGTCATCATAGCCATAAGTTAAAATTACGGCTTTTGCTAAAATGAAGTTTTGTTTTTGGGGAAAAGTTAACGATTTTAAAAGTCTACAGCCGCCAGTTGCAGTCCGCAGTTCAAAATCGTGTAATTTCGCAATACTCATGTCACTCCATTTATTTCAAGAACAGTGCTTCGGCTTTTTGAACACTCCTCCTTTGTGGAAAAATACCGCATTCGGCATTCGTCAATTCGATTTTCCTGAAATAGACTTGTCCGACTTTGTAGCGGAGCCCATTCCAATGAACATTCGTTTGGGACACCAAATGGAATATGTTTTCAACCAATTGATTGCACATTCCAGGCAATATGAAGTTGTTTTGCATAACCTTCCGATCAAAAAGGAGAACAGGACCATCGGGGAAATCGATTTCATCTTGAGGGAGCTGCGCACCGAAAAACTCATCCATGTAGAATTGACCTATAAATTCTATATTATCGATCCAGGGATTTCCGAACCCATCCATCGGTTAATGGGACCGAACAAACGGGATCTATTCTTTACCAAAATGGAAAAAATAAAGAACCGGCAGTTTAAGGTATTACACTCAGAGGAAGCGGCTAAAGCACTTTATGATAGAAACATTGACCCTACAGGTATTTCGCAAGAGGCCTGTTTTAAAGCTCAGCTTTTTGTTCCGTTTGGTAGTGCCGCAACGCGCATCAGACCGCTGAACCACACATGCATCGGTGGCCACTGGATACGGTTTGATGATTTCAATACTCCAGAATTTCAATCGTACCGATTCTACATTCCCTTTAAAACGGAATGGGTCATTGCCCCACATTCAGCCGTCAATTGGACTTCGCACCATGAAACCCTTTTGGAAATCAAGCTCAGAATACGCACAAAAAATGCCCCAATGCTGTGGATAAAAAAATCGGAAACCGAATTTGAGAAATTTTTTGTGGTGTGGTGGTAAAGTGAAGTACGAAATACGAAGTTAGAAATACGAAGTAGTCACTCAAAACAAACTTCGTACCCTGCACTTTGTACCTCGTACTTTAAACTCACTCAAAAGTATACGATAGCTTATTTACCTGTGATAATCTAAAATAGCCATTCGCATAATCATCGGCATTCGTTTGATTAACTACATTGCCTTTTACCGAAACCGGGGTTGCCTGAAAAAGACCTACCCCTCCTATCTGTTCAATTAGAATGCTCATATAGTGGTAGTAAGCACTTGAAATACCATACATTTCTACCGCTAATACATCACCAGGTCGAAAAGCCTCAATTTTTTCAGTGTCTTCATCCTCATTGATTTCATACCACCAATCTAATTCGTTGCCATTCACAAATTGGTCATCGGCCACTTCAAAAGCCGGTAAAAGATCGCCTTGTTTTCTAAACTTGAAAAGGTAATAATTATGCTCATCAACGGGATCATGGAAAACAATATGCGCTTCGAGCTCCTCATTATTGAAACCATCTTCAATAGCTTGATAAACATCGTTTACGTCGGTAACCGATTTCATGGATTCCTGCGCCGTATAAACCGCTCCTTGATACCCAATTTCCAAAGTATAGGATTGCCCAATAGCGGGTACGAATTCAGTGGTTGTATAATCTCCGTTATGCTGATCCACAAACGTAAATTCAGTGCCGTCGGTATCGTTCGTGATTTTAACCGTAGCACCGGTTACTGCGGTATTACTGGAGGTATCAAAAAATTCGGTGGAATTTCTTAGGGTAATCGTTTGATTATTTCCCGTAGTACCTTTTTCCCAATCAATGGAAGCCTCAACCGTTAAGCGAATTTGACCTGATTGTACGGGCACATCAATAACATCTTCACAAGACGAAACTACGATACCAACAAGCAATAACATGGTTTTTATATATGTTCTCATTATTTAAAATTTAAAATTATAGGTTAAAGAAGGTACGATGCCGAATATGGCGGTTCTGGTAGCTTCGTTAGCACCGGTTTCCACATTTTGCCCGAAGGAAATTGAGGCGGCATTTTTACGATTATAGGCATTGTAAATGCCCAGTACCCATTCGCCTTTGAACCTTCCTCCAGGTTTTCTATTTGGCTTGTAGTTCACCGAAAGGTCTAAACGATGATACACTGGCAAACGATCAGAATTTCTTGGCGCATAACTGGCAACTGAAATTTCTTCGTATTCATATTGCCCATTGGGGTAGGTTACCGGTCGCCCGGTTTGAAAAACAAAACTGGTGCCGAAACTCCATGAGTCGTTTAATTTATAGGCACCGGAAATTGAAATATCATGTGTTCTATCATAATTGGTGTTATACCAATCGCCATCGTTGATGCCCAAACCGCCTGCGCTACCACCTGGCGTTCGTTGTTCTGACTTGGATAAGGTATACGCAATCCAGCCCGTGAAATTGCCTTCGTTCTTTCTTAACAGCAGTTCAAGGCCGTAAGCTCTTGATTCTCCGTTTAGTATTTCCGTTTCTATGGTATTCTGCCCAATTAGATCAGATCCGTCAATATAATCGATTCGGTTATCGGTGTTTTTAAAATAAGTTTCTACTTCCAACGAATAGACCTTATCCTTAAAATCTCTAAAATATCCGATCGCATATTGATTCGACAGTTGGGGTTTAATGTACCTTCCACTGGGTGTCCAAACATCCAAGGGAGTTGCCGAAGAAGTGTTCGACAATAAATGAATGTACTGTGCCACTCTTGAAAAACCGGCCTTAAAAGAAGAAACTTCGTTTAATTGATAGGCCAATGAAACCCGAGGCTCAAAATTCCCAAAACGCTCAATGGCGTCGCCTTTTTCATATTTGGTCTCCCCTATTTCGGTACCACGCTCGTAGATACCTAATTCCGTATTATAAACTACTGGCCGGTCATTCGCATAATCGACAAGGGTCTGCCCACCTAGGCGTGAAAAAGCGCTATAACGCAGTCCGTATTGCATGGTCAAATTATCGGTAAGCTTATGTTCGGCATTCACGTACAACCCACTCTCAATAGCTTTTTTGGCATCCAATCTGAGCGGGTTTACCGACGATGACTCGGTAGTAGGCTTAATTTGCCCGGGGTCAAAATCATAATAAATGCCACTCGCACCGAAATCGAGCTTAAACGCATCACTGAAATAATATTTCAGGTCATATTTTAAATTGTAATTATTGATCGACGACAGCCAGTCAAATTCTCCGGCAGTAATGCCTAGATTGTAATCATATTTGCTTGCTATAATAGATAGGTTAGAAAAAAGTTTATCGTTAAAAATATGATTCCATCTTACGTTTCCCGTAGTGTTACCATAACTGGCACTAAAACTTTCACCAATGGCAAAAGCGTCTCGACCGAAATATCCCGAGAGATACAGTTTGTTATTGTCGTTCACATTATAGTTGACCTTCAGGTTCAGATCATAAAAAGTTACACTGTTCTCATTACCTGCGGCCTTTAAAAGTAGATCGGCATACGAGCGTCTACCCGCTACTAAAAACGACCCTTTTTCTTTAAATAAAGGACCTTCAAGCGCAAGGCGACTTGATATAATGCCAATGCCCCCTGTTGCCTCGAATTCTTTGCTATTGCCATCTTTTTGGCGCACATCGAGCACCGAGGACACCCGACCGCCAAATCGGGCGGGTATTCCCCCTTTATATAATTTCACATCTTTTATGGCATCGGCATTAAAAACGGAAAAGAAACCGAACATGTGCGAGGTATTGTAGATAATCGCCTCATCGAGCAAGATCAGGTTTTGATCACTTGCCCCGCCCCGTACATGAAACCCTCCCGTACCTTCGCCGTTGTTCGTGACCCCGGGCAGCATTTGTAAGGACTTCAAGATATCGACCTCGCCCAAGACCACGGGCATTTGCTTTACGGTGGCGATGTTCATTTTGGCCACGCTCATTTCGGGTTTTCGCAAAATAGCCCTTTCGGGTTCGTCTGCGGTGACCGTGACCTCTTCGAGTTCGTTGGCGAATTCGGCGACCTCAAAATCGATTTTTTGATTGTTGTCGAGCGTGATTTCTTGGTTGACCTCGGCAAAGCCCATATACGAAATGTTCAAGGTATAGCTGCCTTGCGGGGCCGTAATGGAATAAAACCCGTATTCGTTGGTCACGACCCCGATGGTCGTACCCTTTAGAAAAACGGAGGCCCCAAAAAGGGTTTCGCCATTGCTTTTATCGGTGATGGTACCGCTTAGGGTATAGTTGTTTTGCGCCATCCCTAAAGCGCAGCTAAAAAATAGCCCCCAGGTCAGCCAAACTAAAAAGCGGGTCGGTATTCTTGTGGTATTGATGTTTACCATTGTGTGATTTGTTTAAATTGTCAGTAGTGTTGTTAGAGACAACTTAAAATTTGGAGGGTTGCATGGGGTTGAATATTTTTCTGTTGAAGAACTAATGGTAGTTGCAAGTCAAATTGTGTTAAAGACGTTGATAACTGTTGATAACTAGGTACTTGCCTACATAAAAGAAAGATTATTTTTGTAGAGATGTTATAAGTTGGATAGCGTCAATGATGCTATCCCATTGTTAGCAGCAATTTAAACCGACTTTAATAATTGATAAGAGA
>JBATIN010000544.1:0-5092 GCA_049667765.1 Flavobacteriaceae bacterium | reverse complement strand
ATTGTTACTGCTTATATAACTCTACAAAAAGGTTTTTATTTCACTAAGATCGTGAATCATAGGACAATGTTGGTGTGCCGGATTATTATGGGCATTGAAGTGTAGTGTATGAAAACCAAGAGCCTTTGCCCCTAAAATATCGGCTTCGATATTGTCGCCGATCATTATCGATTTTTTGGAAGTAGTATTTGCGTAACGTAAGGCCATTTCAAAAATTAACGGGTTGGGTTTTTTCACGCCCGCCATTTCAGAATTTATAATCTGATCAAAATATTTTTCAATACCCGACCCACGCATTTTCTTTTCTTGAATTTCTTGAAAACCATTGGTAATGATATGCAATTTATATTTAGGACACAAGTACTCAAGAATCTCCACGGTATATGGAAAAAGATGGGTGTACGAAGAAAGATGTGCTATGTATTCTTCGGCCAATACGTTTATCAACTCATCTCCTACCGGATGCCCCAAAGCATCAAAAACCTTCTTTAACCGTTGGTAGCGAAGCTCTGCTTTTGTAATACGTTCTTCTCGGTACAATTTCCAAAATTCAAGATTGGTGGGAACATAAAGTTTAAGAAAATCATTGAGATCGACACCCACCTTGTTTTCATTTAGTATTTTTTCAAAGGTCAAAGCAGAATTTTTCTCAAAATCCCACAAGGTATGGTCCAGGTCAAAAAATACGTCGGTTATGATGTTCTTAAACATGATATCGTTTAATCACCTGTTCATAGAGCTTTTTCCAGTCGACCTTTTGCTCACCTCCTAATAATTCGTTGGAGAAGATGGACACAAAATCACCTTCAGTTTGACGAATTTGATTATAAATGGTGTCCATTTTAGCAATAATCTCCTCACTATTCCTTGAATTCACCACGGCATAGTCGTGTACGGCGAACGGATGCACCCGGATCGGTTGTTGTACTTCCAGATTGATATCATAGAAATAGAACGGTACACTGGTACCTGCCCTAAATCCGATTTCATGCGTATAGCCCATGGTAAAGTCATCTGTAAATTCAGCTTCCACCAGGTTTCGGTAGGTAATGGGCACATCGACCCTATTATACCGCATTCTTGAATTATTAATAGGCCTATGAATAACGTTCGAAAGTCCTTTTTTCTCTGCCTTGAGCAATGCTACATCGTTAAAAGAGCTATAGGATGCCGATAACGAAACCATACTATAATCGGCCACATTTTTAATTAATGATTTAAATTTATTATTCTCAGGGGAAACATTCTTATCATAGGTGGAATAGGTTGCAAACTGAAAAAAAAACATGCTTTTTAATTTCAATGGCCTATGTTTTTCGATCAACCATTCAAAATTATCATAAGGATCTTTTTTTGAATCGAACCAAACCCCGATTCGTTGTGCGATACGCTTTATTTTAAACTGGCCCAAATCTAAAAACAAACCTCCCACACTACGCGAAAACCCTCTATGGGCATAACAATGTGATGAAGTTACATCGATAACCGAAATATAGCTATACGCTCTCTTCTTGTTTTCCATTTGGGGGAAACGCCCTTTTAAGGCCGACATCAACTTTTTTGCCCAGATATCAACGACCGGGGACTGTAAAAACCCATTTTTATAGGCAATGCTGTCCTTAGGCGAAAACCGCCCATGAATATCCTTTACATGCGGAAGGTATTCTTCATACCTGCACAACAGGTAAAAACTTGCAGAAAAAATATCGAACGGAATACTACTTCGCTCTCCGGCCGTAAAAAAACAGGGTATACCGTCCCAATCCCCAATATTTATTTGAATATCGTTAATGCCCTGCTCAAAAAGAAGATCATTGCTGCGAATAAAAAACTCGTTTTGTAGAGGTTGTTTTGTGTATGTTATTTTCGGTCCTGAATGTTTTATAAAGTCCTCAACTTTTGTACTAAAGGTTACTTCAACTCCTAAAATACGGGTAAAAACATGCTTCATCGTATAGGTAAAGCGAGGAGTGATTTTATGGGTATAAATGAGTAACATAGATTCTTAAAGTTTCCTGTGGGCAATTGTAGTAGGCAGTGAAACAAAATATGACCGCTCACTGTAACTTAAAACTGTTTACTTTTTATTTTCAAAGTATTCCTTCATCTGCAAAACTAAAATAATCCTTTTGGGTTATGATCAAATGATCCAAAACTTTTACATCTAAGGCAGTAGCCGCCGTTTTTAATTTTTCGGTCACTTTTTTGTCTTCGTTACTTGGTCTCAAAATTCCTGATGGGTGGTTATGGGCCAGTACCAAAGCTACAGCCCCTAATTCCAAAGCTTGTTTTAGTACAATTCTCACATCGACCAGTGTACCTGTTAAGCCCCCTTTACTCAATTGTGAAGTAAGCAGTACTTTGTTCGCATTGTTCAAATACACGATCCAAAACTCTTCATGCGGCAGTTCTCCCATACTAGGCTGCAGTAGCTCAAATACATCTCGACTGCTCGTAATCTTGGTAATTTTCGACGCTCCTTCCCCCCTTCTTCTTCGCCCTATCTCAAGTGCTGCCGCAATGGTTACGGCTTTTGCCTCCCCAATTCCTTTGAACTGCATTAACTGTTTGATCGACAATTTGCCCAGTTCGTTCAAATTGTTGTTCACCGATGCTAGTATTCGTTTCGATAGTGATACGGCACTTTCATTTCGGCTTCCCGATCCAATGAGAATGGCGATCAGTTCGGCATCGGATAAAACGGACTTCCCTTTTTGAACCAATTTTTCCCTAGGTTTATCATCGTCTGACCAATTTTTTATAGAAAAGGAAGTTGCTTTTTCTTGCATTGGTTAAAGATAACAAACTACTCGTTTATTTTTTATCGTAATTTTCAACTCGACAATTAATAGCTCAAAATGAAGTATCCACCCCAGCATCACCAAGAGGCAAGTTTTAAAAATGTACTCGAGGTTGTAACAAACTATCCTTTTGCCACCTTGATCACAGCTAGAAGCGATACCCCCTTCATCACCCATATTCCTATAGTCTACGAAAGCGATGGGAGCACCTATGGCAAATTGGTAGCGCATATTGATAAATATAACCCGCAGGTTGCCACTTTGAACGACGGTGCATTGGTCACAGCCGTATTTTATGGCCCTGACTGTTATATTTCACCAGCGACTTATAGTACTAAACAATTGCCCACCTGGAACTATATTTTTGCACACTTAAAGGGGAAAATAAAAGTCCTGAAAGATAAAGAAACCGTGAAACAGACGATGGTTCGAATGACCGCATTCTTAGAAGGTGAAAACCCTGCGTATACCTTGCAACTTGATGACCCAAGAATGGATGCCCTAGTAGATTACATTGTAGGTTTTGAAATCGAGATTACACATTGGGAAGGAAAGTTCAAATTCTCGCAGGATAAACTAAATAAAGACCGGCAATTGGCAAAGCTAGAATTGATCAGAAGTCAAAAAAAGGATGTCTCCGCCTTCGTGGATCGTATTTTTAAAAACCACGAGAATGCTCAAAAATCGGTCTCATAGGTTGTATCATCGTTAAAACCCTCATCAGGAAGCACTTCAGGTAGCTCAATTTTCACACGCGTATCGTTTACCATGCGAGATTCTTCAAGAATTACATTTGAGATGCCGAGCATAAAGGCAATCAAAATCAGCGAAACCTTGTGCTTAAACCGTATCCTTATAAAATTAATAGGAAGCTTCATATATTATTTTACTCACTGGTCTTATTGAAACAATACCTATACCAAAAATATAAAAACCTGACACCTTCACAAGTAAGACACTTTAAATCAATATTCAAATCGTTCTTTCAGTTGTTTTAAATCCAATCCCCCATAATTGCCCGAGCTCATTAAAAGCAAAACAGAATTCTTATACTCTTGTCCAAAAACGAATTCGTTGAATGCCGAAGCCTCGGTAAAAATCTTTAGATCTGTACGTTGAAATGCTTCGGATATTTGTTGCTCACTTACTGCCGCCAACTTTTTTATCGCCACCGATTCGGGCAGATAAAATACAGCAGCAACATCGGCAGGGTTCAAAGCGCCCTTATATTCCTTCAAAAATTCCGGATTAAAACTACTATAGGTATGCAATTCTAAACAGGCTATCAATTTTCGATCCGGGTACTGTTCTTTTACCGCCATAGTGGTTGCGGCAACCTTGCTGGGGGAATGGGCAAAATCTTTGTAGGCTACACATGTTTCACCTTCAGCAATTCTTTCCAACCGTTTGGAAGCGCCTTTAAAGGTGGCTATGGCTTCGTAAAAATCATCTTGATCGACGCCCATATTTTGGCAGATCCATTGTGCGCCAGCCAAATTGCTCAAATTATGTTTTCCAAAAACTTCTATGGGCATAGGTCCTTCTGGAGTTTCTAAAAGGGTCTGGCCATTTTCAACAATATATTCAGGTGTTCGGTAGGGCAGTTTCCGAATCGTATTCGTTGATGCCTCTACTACTTGTTTTACTTCATGATCTTCTTCGTTATAAGTGATGCTTCCACCATTTACGATACTATCTACAAAAATTCTAAATTGCTCCACATAATTATCGAACGTAGGGAAAACGTTGATATGATCCCAAGCAATGCCGCTCAATAGGGCAATATTGGGTTTATAAAGATGAAATTTAGGTCTTCTATCAATGGGCGATGATAAATACTCATCACCTTCCAAAACAATAAAATCATTCTCCTCGGTAAGGTGAACCATACGATCAAAACCTTCTAGTTGTGCCCCGACCATAAAATCGACTTTTCGATCATGGTACTTAAGAACGTGTAAAATCATTGAGGTAATGGTAGTTTTACCATGACTGCCCCCAATGACCACGCGGGTTTTATTCTTTGATTGCTCATATAGAAATTCGGGATAGGAGTAGATGCTAAGCCCCAATTCTTGGGCTTTTAACAATTCAGGGTTGTCAGCTTTGGCATGCATTCCTAAAATTACCGCATCTAGATCCGCAGTAATCTTTTCAGGAAACCAGCCAAATTCCTTTGGCAATAACCCTTTGTTACTCAATCGTGTTTTTGATGGCTCATAGATGACATCGTCGCTTCCGGTAATCACATACCCTTTGTGTTCCAAGGCCAGGGCCAAGTTGTGCATGGC
>JBATIN010000543.1:0-6327 GCA_049667765.1 Flavobacteriaceae bacterium | reverse complement strand
GTTGAAGAATCAGGGGACGATGGAGGTTTTCCAAACAACCGTGTGGTGATTATGCATGATGACAATACGTATGCGCATTATATGCATTTGACTAAAAACGGTGCGTTGGTCCATTCTGGGGACGAAGTGGTTCAAGGCGATAGTATAGGGTTAAGTGGCAATACAGGCCTTGCAGGTTTCCCACATCTGCATTTTGTGGTAACAGAAAAGCCTGACTACCCCTATGTTTCAATACCAACGACGTTCAGTAATACCTTGTCCAACCAAAGAAGTTTAGCGCCGTCAATCCCCTATCCGGCCTATTCATATTGATGTAATTCAACTGAATATCAATTTAAAACTGTAGTTAACCTTGAACAAAATGTGTAAAAACGCTTTGGTTCTAAAAGTAGTTTAAGAAGTTTTAACAGCCTATATAATTAATAATCATTAACTTAGAGTATAAAAAAAATACTGCTCTGAAAATCAATAAAAAATGAAAACAATTCTTAAAATTCAAAAAAAATCTTTAAAAGTGGCATTATTCATAATGTTTCTTTTTGAAGTATCTGAAATGCCCATGTCCTTCGCTTTTTTTCAAGAAGAAGAGCAACAGGATTACGAACAATATAAAGGTGAGGTCTTAGATGCCGATACCGAAAAGCCATTGGTTTTTGCCAGCTTGGCGATAGAGGGCTCAAATATTAGTTCGATCACTAATACCGAAGGACAGTTTTCCTTAAAAATTCCAAAAAATATGTCGGAGGGAAATGTTTTGATCACCTTTTTAGGTTACAAGAATAAAATCGTTCCGGTTTCACAATTTAAGGAAGATAACAATCGTATTCTAATGGAAGTTTCGATAGTTGAGCTATCGGAAGTGAACCTAAGTGTTCCAAAAGATGCACGAATACTGGTATTAGAAACCTTGAAAAAGAAAGGGGAGAATTATTTCGAAGACCCAACCGTTATGACCGCTTTTTATCGCGAAACCATTAAGAAAAGAAAAAAGAACGTCTCACTTTCCGAAGCAGTGGTCAATATTTATAAAACCCCGTATACCTCTGAACGGCGTGATGGAGTGCAAATGTACAAAGCCAGAAAAAGTACCGATTATAGTAAGTTGGATACAGTTGCCCTAAAATTGCAAGGAGGACCATTCAACGCCCTTTTCGTGGATATTATGAAATATCCTGAATATATCTTTACAGAAGAATCTATCGATGATTACGTTTTCAGTTTTGAACGTTCGACAAGGGTAAACGACCAACTAATTTATGTGGTGAACTTTAAACAAAGGGAAGTAATAGAAACCCCCTTGTATAAAGGGCAACTCTATATCGATAGTGATAACAAGATTTTGACCAGTGCCATTTTCTCATTGAACATTACCGACCGGGATGAAGCAGCTAAATTA
The DNA here is from genome assembly GCA_049667765.1 of Flavobacteriaceae bacterium. Lineage (GTDB taxonomy): Bacteria > Bacteroidota > Bacteroidia > Flavobacteriales > Flavobacteriaceae > JBATIN01. The sequence continues at coordinate 4,931 of JBATIN010000543.1, read as the reverse complement.
TTTGTTCGAAAAAAGCCTAAAAACGCAAAGGTCTGGCCGACCGAGGTCGCATATAGAGTCGACTACCGCGAAAAAAATGGCCGTTGGTATTACAGTTATAGCAATGTATTGATGGAATTTAAGGTAAACTGGGACAAAAAACTTTTCAATTCGGTATACTCGATGACCTGTGAGATGGCCGTAACAGATTGGGAAAAGAACTTGGGTAATGAATTTCCAAAATCAAAGGAAAGAATCAAGTCTTCCATTATTTTGAGCGATGAGGCTTTGGGTTTTGCAGACCCTGATTTCTGGGGCGAGTACAATATAATCGAACCAGAAAAATCCATTGAATCCGCCATAAAAAAAATTCAGCGACAATTACAAAGAGCGCGTACTAAGAGTGGTACCGCTGCACCGTAAAAAAAATAGTATCACAATAAAAAAACCGCTATATGTATATAGCGGTTTTTTGTTTAAGTAAAAGTCTTAAATTACTTAGGCATAACCACAGAATCAAGTGCATGAATGATTCCGTTCGATGCTGCAACGTCAGCCATCACTACTGTGGCCATGTTACCCTTCTCATCGGTCAATAGAACACTTCCATCTTTTAAAGAAAGAGCAATATTTCCGCCCTGAACCGTTGTAACATTAAATGTTCCATTATTTTTATTAATGGCATCTATCACGCTAGCTGCATCAAATTTTCCAGAAACCACATGATAGGTAAGAATCCCTGTAAGAGCATCTTTGCTATCGGGCTTTAAAAGTCCTTCTACGGTTCCTTCCGGTAGTTTTGCAAAAGCATCGTTGGTAGGAGCGAAAACCGTAAAGGGTCCGACTCCGCTAAGCGTACCTACTAGATCCGCAGCCTTAACCGCGGTTACCAGGGTTGAAAAATTGTCGTTTCCTGCTGCAACCCCAACTATATTAGAAGATTGAGCAAAAGAAGTTGCCGAAAATAATAGGGCGGCGCATACTGAGGTAATTTTAATCATTTTCATAGAGTGTGTTTTTTTATTTGAACAAATATAACCACAAGCAAAAGGGAACTATCACAATATTTGTTTAATTTTTTTCATATTTTGTTAAACAAAATATAAATAAACCAGAAATCCCTTTTTAAAGATACATATCCAGGTGGACAGCAATTGGTTTAAAAAAATTCCTGTTTCCAATAATTGAAAAATAATTGGGGGTACTAAAGGACTACTCAATATGTGGTCTTACCTGTTTTCAAGGATGCATCTTTCACTAGAAATGGTTGATGAATACCAAGTAAGATCCTTGAGCTTTGTAGCATATTCAATCAATAATACTAATCAGTTGCGACTGGTAAAAAATAATATCTTCCATACCACGTTGTAATCTATGTTCAATTCTAATATCAAATAACTTTCCATCAATGCAAAATGTACTCCCTAAATTTAAAAGACCCAGAAAAGGCATCAACGAGCCAAAAACAGAAGTTGCACATTGGGATAAGGCCATGGATGCCTATGATGCGAAAGACTTTAGAACGGCCTTAATCGAGACCATTAACTATATTAACCCGGAAATCTTAAAAAATAAGAAGACCGATGGTGAAATTATCCTAGCACATGGGCAAGGATCGGCTGAAATTCAGGTAATAATTTCAAACGATAGCTTCTCGATAAAAGCACCCTTTCTAAAAGTTACCGAAAACACCAACAAAGTTGCACTTTTCAGAAAAGTGGCCGAAGTCAATTTTAATCCTTTGACATTGGCCCAAATACATCTTAAAAACGATACCTTATGGTTCGAATATGAAATGCCGCTCACGCTTTGTCAACCTTATAAAGTGTACGACGTACTCAGAGAAATATGTCTTTACGCAGATGATTACGACGATGAATTCGTAGAAAAATATAAAGCGGATTTTTACCAAGAAGCTAAGATACAGCCTTTAACAGGCGATGAAGTTAATCGGGCATGGCAACAGATAAATGACATACTAACCGATTACAAAAACTATTCTGAGTATTTCAAGGAAAAAAGATGGGATGCTTTCCAATGGGACATTACCGTAATCTCCATATTAAAAATCGTGAACATGCCTTATGTACATGGTACGCTTCGAACCAAAATACAAGAGTACGTTTTCAACATGTTCAACGGCAATATCGATTTTCAACATCGTGTCGATAAGGGAATCAACCTTATGCAGAAACTCTGCACTAAACCGAAGGAAGAATATTTGAAAGAACTCTATCATGCAGATACCTTTATTTCTTTAAAGTGGCGAAGTTCTGATCAGATCTTACAAGAAAGCGTAAAAAATTGGGAGAGTTATGTCACCAAATACCAAAACGACGGTGATAATTTTGCGTTATGCTATTACCTACAGTACAACTTTCTTTATTTATTATACAATTATAATGTTGAAGAACAGCACAAGAATGCTATTTATGACGTACTAGAGAGCGTTTCGGGCCTTGAACCACAAGTAGCAGCACCGAAAATGGTCGCAACCTATAATGCGTTTTTAACGGGAAATACCAAAGCAAAAACAAGTGCCAAAGGACTTTTTTCCAAGCTTTTTGGATAATTAAACTACTAGTAACATGGAAAACATACACAAATCCGTTTTCAAGATTATTACTTCAGGGGGAACCGGAAGTGGTTTTACCATTAAAGGTAAAAACCATATCATCACCAACTATCACGTCATTAAAGGCGAAAAAATCGTTGCGGTCGAGAATTATAAAAAAGACCGATTCTTGGCTTATGTAGTTATGGTAAATCCAGAAGTAGACCTGGCATTTTTGTACATTAATGGGTTCATAAATAATGAAATAGATATCACCTTGGATGCCAACGTTTCTGTAATGAACACCCAAAAAGTGTTTATAAACGGCTATCCATTCGGAATGCCCTACACCATTACCGAAGGTATTGTGTCGTCTATAAGTCAACCCATGGGAGCAAGACATTATATTCAAACCGATGCCGCCGTTAACCCTGGCAATTCAGGAGGGCCAATGCTCAGTGAAACGGGAAACCTTATTGGGGTAACCACCTCAAAATTTACCGATGCGGATAATGTTGGTTTTGGCATAAAACATATTGATCTACTTAAAGAAATCAATGATTTTACTTATCTGGACAATGCCTACCGGGTAAAATGTAATTCATGCGATAGCTATATAAAAGAAGAGACCGAATTTTGCAATAACTGCGGAAATGATATGGATGTCTCCATTTGGGAAGAGTTTGAAAAAAGCCATTTCGCCAAATTTGTTGAGGAAGCTTTGACCGAACTGGGCATGAACCCAATACTAGGTAGGGCCGGTAGAGATTATTGGGAATTCCACCAAGGCAGTGCCCTTGTGCGAATTTTTGTTTTCAAAAACGATTATCTAGTAGCCACCTCTCCTATGAACCAATTACCTAAGAAAAACTTGGCCGAACTGACCGAATTTTTACTAAAAAAACAAGTCGGCCCTTATTATTTGGGCATTCATAACAATACTATTTATCTCTCTTATAGAACCCATCTTTCCGATATTTTTACGGACTTTGGAGATACTATCAAAGAAAACATTAAAAACTTGGCCCTAAAGGCCGATGAACTTGACAATTTTTTTATGGACACCTATGGGTGCGAAATGGCCATTGAGGCAAAGGAGATATAATTCAACATTTAATAAAGTATAAAAAAACGAAGCAATCTGTCATGCTTAAGGTTAAGCCAAAAGATTGCTTCGTTATTTTTGAAAGGACTCTTTAATTAGCCACTTCACTAATAAATTTTAACCGGTAGAGACGCAACTCTTCGGCTTCGTATTCGCCATCGAATTCTTTTAAGGCTTCTTCCACATCATCGGTTTCCGCTTCTAGAAAGTAATCATGTATTTCTTCTTGCTGATCTTCGTCGAGCACCTCGTCGATCCAATACCCTAAATTAAGTTTTGTACCACTGTAGACGATTTGCTCCATCTCTTTTATGAGTTCTTCGATTTCTAATCCTTTAGAAGACGCAATATCGGTTAAGGGCAGCTTACGGTCCACATTTTGAATGATGTACAATTTAAGTCCAGAGTTTGCCCCAGTGCTTTTTACTACCAGATCTTCAGGTCTCAAAATTTCGTTATCGTCGACATATTTTGAGATAAAGGTCAAAAAGGGTTTACCGTATTTTTTTGCTTTTCCTTCACCTACCCCATTAATATTCATTAACTCCTCCATGGAGATGGGATATTTCAGGGCCATATCTTCAAGTGAAGGGTCTTGAAAGACCACGAAGGGGGGCACCCCTAATTTTTTGGCTTCCGATTTTCGAAGGTCTTTTAATTGTTTTAATAGTTTTTCGTCCGCGACTCCGCCTTTCGCTGCGTTCACTATAGCAGCATCGTTTGCCTTGCTGTACACATGATCTTTGGTCATCATAAAGGAAGTCGGTTTCTTTAAAAAAGCTTCCCCATTTTCGGTAACATGCAAAATGCCGTATTGCTCAATTTCCTTTTTCAAAAGTCCGGCCACCAAAACTTGTCGGATCAAGGCCATCCAATAGTGTTTTTCTTTATCTGAGCCCGACCCAAAAAACTTCTTTTCATTGGTTTTGTGCGAGGCGATCAGGGCATTGACCTTACCAGTGAGTGCCTTCACAACCTCTTTTGATTTGAACTTTTCACTGGTGCCTTTTACCACATTGATTAATTTCACCACATTATCTCTGGCTTCTTCCTTCTCTTTCGGGTTTCGGGTGTTATCGTCCATATCGGCGCCGGCCCCGTTAACTTCGTCGAATTCCTCACCGAAATAGTGTAACATGAACTTTCTTCGGGACATCGATGTTTCGGCATAGGCTACGACTTCCTGCAAAAGGGCATTCCCTATTTCTTGTTCGGCCACGGGTTTGCCAGACATGAACTTTTCAAGTTTTTCAATATCCTTGTATGAATAAAAGGCCAAACAATGACCTTCTC
>JBATIN010000542.1:0-2100 GCA_049667765.1 Flavobacteriaceae bacterium | reverse complement strand
GCGTTGCCCGTTGTATCAGGGCCGAGTACCGAGGCGCCCACTCCCCCGATCACCCACAGTTTATTGTCATGCGCCAAGGAGGTATGATAGGCACGATTGCCAAACGCCAGTGTTTTGTTGATCGGGAACCATAGCGAGCCATCGGTGCTCGCAACAACTTTATCGGTCGCCCAAGTTTTAGATATTTTAAAACCCCCAATAAGCCACAAATGACCTTTGAAGGCGGTCAAGGTGTGTCCAAATCGATGGGTAAAGTTTGCGTTCAGGGTTGCGGCCGTCCAGTCTTCCCCGTTTTCTGAAAACCAAACATCATTAAGGCTGTGGTCATCAGATAAAACACCGTTACGCCCACCTGCGATCCACATTTTATTTTTGAAAACGGTCGCTGCCGGATGTCGGCGAATACAGAAAGGGCCCTCGGCCGTAATCATCTCCCAACTGTTGCCATCTTCGCTCGCCCATACGTCGTTGTGAATTCCGTTGCCCCGGCCTGCCATTACCCACATCCTATTCTTGAATACCAGCGATGCATGCCATGAGCGTGTGCCGTAAGCAGGCGCTGTTGAAACGGTGTGCGATTTAAATTGCTCCAATGTTTTCATGTGTTCGAATTTTAGTGTTTTTAAAGGTCGGGCCAGCCTGTCGACGGACAGGGTGCCGATCAAAATTTTCCATCGCTATCAAAATTGACAAGGGCCGCACTTCGCCACTTTTTATTTTAAGGCGAACACGACCGTTACATCGTATTCATATTCCCCTACCTTGTTATCGTTGTACAGGGCCCTATCTATGGGGATATCGGGACTGTTATTGTCCTCTACCGAAACGATCGGCCCGAGCAGGCTGCCCATCTTCTTGGCGATGGCATCGGCCTTTCTGCGGGCATTGTCTATGGCTTCCCTGGCCAGTTCCGCGGCCTTGGGAGTGTCGAACACGATGGTATAGCCAAAGTCTGACCGCTGGGCCCCGTACGAATGGGACACCAAAAATTTTTGTAGGTTTCCGATGGAGGTGGTCTCATAGATGTACATAGTGCCCTGCTCTTTGTAGCCCAAAAGGTCATAGCGAAGCTTGTTCTCCTCTAATTGGGCGAGCGATAGGCCGTTCCTTTTCAGAGCTTCGTCGTACTTGCTCATCAGGTTGGGCAAATCGGTAGGTTCGCCCTGATGGTTCGCAAAGGAGGCACTGATCAGCGTGGCCCCCATGAACTTGGGTGCGGGGTCTTTAAACAGGGCCCTTCCTATGGTTTTAATGGTTGCAGCCTCTTGGGCGTTACTTAACATGGGGACCATTGCGAATAGGATTAGTATTTTTTTCATTTTGCATCTATTTTAAGGTTGTTTAATGAGACAGCATGGCATATCTTCAAAACCCCATACATCCTTTAAGTATAGGTTGGGGGGGCTTGATTCATCAATGCCGCCTATTACAATAAGTTTTTCATCGAAGATCGCAGCGGAGTGCAAAGCCCTTCCTTCAAAATTTGGATTGCTCAATACCGGTTCGTACCAATCAATTCCGTCATCGCTAAACAGGATGTCGTTGTGTGGAGGGTCGGCCTCATCACCACTTTGTGCCCCTCCCACCATCCACATGAAATCGCCATCGGCCAATACGGTATGGTTCTTCCGGCCAAGAAACGGGGATTTACCGTTGGGCTGCCTTATCCAAGCCAATCCATTTTGGCTATACCACACATCACTCTTATGTAAGCTGTTTGGGTCTTCCATCCAATCGGAACCCCCGATGACCCATATCTTATTTTTGAAGGTAAGAGTAGCGTGGCCCATTCGTTTTCCGAACGGGGCCGTTTCAAATATTTGGGTCCAATTGATCCCATTAAAGCTCCGCCAGACATCTCCTTCGGGGAAAATCCCTTGGGGGGGTATATGGTCTACCAATCCACCGATAAGCCATAGTGCATTGTTGTGCACCGTAAGGGTATGCTGAAACCTGGGGGAAAAATTCGCATTTGCGGTAGCTTGTTGCCAGTTGACACCATCTTCGGAAAACCAGACATCGTTCTTTGAACCGTTCGATGATAATCCCCCCACTACCCACATCTTGTCCTGAAAAACGGCCGAGGCGTGACCGTACCGG
>JBATIN010000541.1:0-2231 GCA_049667765.1 Flavobacteriaceae bacterium | reverse complement strand
CCTGCCAGATCCAGAGCATCGGAAACCAACATAGTATTGTCTACGCATTTTGCCATCTAGAAGGTGCGGACTTCCTCTCGGGTCAAATGAAAGCCAACGGCACTGATAGTTGCAGTAATCGCATCATTGGATAACTGAGGCCAAAGGGGATTGTAATGGCGGTTGATTTCATTCGCACAGCCATTGCCCAAATGGGTGGCCATTTTTGCGCCAGCTTCTACGGCTAGTTGCACCTCGGCTGCGGAACCATTATGATGTCCTAAGGAAATTGTAACCCCACTTGCCACGCACTTTTTTATAAAGGGAATGGCACCTTCCAATTCGGGGGCAAGGGTCAATAGAATAATACCGTTATCGGCCGCTATTTGTATTTCCTGAAATTCATCCCAATTGGGTATTTTGATGTATTTTTCCAAATGCGCTCCACGAAATCCCGCTAGGGGAGAAATATAAGGGCCTTCTAAGTGGAATCCTGGAATAGATGCGCCAATCTCAGGATCTTTTCTGGCCTCGGCCAAAATGGCAAAGTTCTTTTTGATTAGGTCAATATCGCTTGTGATGACGGTGGGGAAATAGGTGGTTATTCCTGCCTTCCAAAGTGCTTTGGTTGCTTTTTTCACTCCTTCAACGGTCAAATCGGGACCTGAGAAATCTACGCCCATGAACCCGTTAATTTGAATGTCGATCAATCCGGGAGCAACTAAAATTTCAGGACTATTTTCAGGGGTGTTCGATTTTTGAAGCTCAGAAATTTTTCCATTTTCTAGGGTAATGCTAACAAAACCATTATCCGAATAAAGCAAGCCTTCAACTGTATTTTTTTCGCTAGGGATGAAAGTTGTGGAAAGGAATATCAAGGCCAATAAAATTACGGTTATTGTTTTCATGAAATCAGAATTTAAGGGTTTAGGAAAGTACATCTTCCCATTTCCCACTTGCAACGGATTTTTCTAGCGCTTCTAGAACAGAAACACAGTGAATGATGCTTTCATGGCTACGAGGTTCTACACCCGTCTTGAACATTTTCACCATATCTACATAGTTTTTATCAGGCGTTTTTGTTTCCACCCGAGATTTTAAGGGTATGATGCCTTCCTCTGTTTCAATATGGGTGCTCCATCCATATTTCTTGGTCGTAAAAACCAAGGTGGCCAACATACCATTTTTAAAAACAAGGCTTGCGCTGCTGTTTTTTCCGTTTTGGTGTACCTGTACTTTTTGCACATTGTTACCAAATAGATAGAGTAGGGGTTGAACGGTATGTGCCCCATAGAAAAAAATGCCGCCATACTCCGATTCCAAATCTACGGGGCCATAACGCACGACCTGATTGATGTCTTTACTATCTTTCAGTTGCTCCATGATGTCAAAAGTTTCATAGCTATGTGCGATGGAACTAAAGGATGTTACAGGTGTACCATGCTTCTTTGCTAATGCTAAAAATTTCTTGCCTTCCTCGGCCCTATAACAAAAAGGCTTATCGATAAAGGTGGGAATGCCTGCTTCAATAAAAGGAATGGCGGGCTCTAAATGGAACTTGCCATGGCGATGGTCTACAATGAGTCCGTCGATTTTACCGAGCATGTCATTTGGGTCTTTGACCATTTCAGGGATGCTGCCTTTTTCCATGGCCGTTTTGGCAAATGCCTCGGTTTCGCCCCAAACGTATTTAACTTCCATACCGGGGAAGGCCTTGTCGATATTGAACAATTTTCCATAGCCCGCAGTATGTGAGTTTTCTGCGCCAATGATACCTATTTTAAATGTTTTTTTCATCTGATCTGATTTAACGGTCCACTGTGAAAATAAGGGTATTGATGAACCCAAGGTTAAAGCCGACAATGCCGAACCCTTGCTTATTTTTGTTATAAATGACCGTCTTGATTCCATATATTCTGTGTTATAATTTCATTTCCCAACCTGGCTCGTAAGCGCGACTCCATAACTTTTGGGCTTCTGGGTTGTTCAAAATATGACCGTTTGAAGCGTCGATATCCAACGAGTGCCCCACCCTTTGCGCAATATTGCCCAATTGAACCAACAAAGTACTTTTATGACCGGAATCGATATCGGCATTAAGGCTGGTGCCGTTTCGTATGGCGTCGAACATGTTCTGAATGTGAAGGGCATCCAAATTTTCTGCGGGATTTGACATATCACGGGCATCTATTTCTTCGGTATGTTTCACTTCTTTGACCACTTTGCCTTCTAGGTCAAAAATGGTGTAGTTA
>JBATIN010000540.1:0-3797 GCA_049667765.1 Flavobacteriaceae bacterium | reverse complement strand
ACCCTGATTACCTTCAACGAAATCATAAATATAGATGCCGTACTGGCTAACTTGCAATTTGCCGACGAAATCATTGTGGTCGATTCATTTAGCAACGATGGTACCGTAGAACGTATAAAGAAAAATTCGAAAGTAAAATTCATTCAACGCCCTTTTAAGAATTATACTGATCAAAAGTCTTTTACCATGGCTCAGGCGACACACGATTGGGTACTTTTCATGGATGCCGATGAGCGCTTGACCGACGCCTTAAAAAATGAAATATTACTGACCATAAACGCGAATAAAAACCCTGTAGCCTATTATTTTTATAGAACATTTATGTTCAAAAACAAGGTTTTACGTTTTAGCGGATGGCAAAGCGATAAGAATTTTAGGTTATTCAGAAAAAGTAAGGTTGCTTTCGTCGAAGACCGAATTGTACATGAAACCTTAAATGTAGATGGTGAAATTGGAATTCTCAAGAATAAGTTGATCCACTACTCCTATAAAGACTATCAAGACTATAAAAGTAAGATGATTAAATACGGTCAAATGAAAGCGCAGGAAGAGCTTAAAAAGAACTACGACCCCAATTTATTTCATTTTATATTCAGACCGTTTTATAGGTTTCTCAACCACTATATTCTACGATTTGGCATTCTTGATGGTCGTAAAGGATTTATAATCAGCTATTTAAATGCCCTAGGCGTATATACACGATACAAAGAGTTAAAGCGTTTAAGGTCAATTGAAGCGAAGCTATAAACATGCTTTTCCAAACAAGCAAGGCCACTTTCTGTACTTATCAAGATTTGGGTATCTTTACTAACTAAAGCGTCGCTCGGCCCCACATTATGAAAGTTTTGGTCATCCAACAAAAAATGATAGGCGATGTTTTGGCAAGCACCGTCATTTGCGAAAGTATAAAACACCACTTTCCTGAGGCATTAGTGCATTTTGTTGCCAACGAGAACACGCTGCCCGTTTTATTAAATAATCCGTTTATTGATGAAGTGTTTGTTTTTAAAAAGCACTATCGTGACAGTAAATTTGCCTTCTACACTTTTTTAAGGTCTTTTAAGACTACCGAATACTACGCTGTTATCGATGCCTATGGCAAACTAGAAAGCAACCTGATTTCGTATTTTGCCAAAAGCACTATAAAAATAGCCAACCATAAATGGTACAGTAACTGGGTGTATACCCATACGGTACGGCAGACAAGGGTACCCAACGGTAAATCCCCGCTTTCGGTATCCAATCGGTTGCTGCTTTTAGACCCTTTGGTACCCGATACTTCATTTGTTACCTATCCGAAGCTGTATTTGACCCAGGAGGAGACTGAAAAAGGGCGCAAAACGGTGAACAAGCTTAAGGATCATCCTGACCAAAAAATGATTATGATCAGCGTTCTGGGGTCTGCGGCACATAAAACCTACCCCGGCAACTACATGGCCGAAGTGCTTCAACAGGTTTGTCAGGGGCATGATGTAAAGCTATTGTTCAATTATCTGCCAGAACAGAAAACCAAGGCACATGAAATATATGAATTATGCGACAATGCCACTCAAAAGAAAATCGCCATCGATTTTTATGCCACCTCGTTACGCGATTTTATCGTCGTGGTATCGCAATGTCATTTTCTTTTAGGCAATGAAGGGGGTGCCGTAAATATGGCAAAAGCTTTGAACACTCCCACATTTTGTATCTTCAGTCCGTTTATACTAAAAGGGGCTTGGCATACAGATGCCGATACGTTGCACAGCAGTGTACACTTACGGGATTATCGTCCCGAACTTTTCGGCAATATGAAAAAGACACAACTAAAAGAAGAAAGCCTAAAATTGTACGAGGCTTTTAGTCCTGAACTTTTTAAAGATGTATTGTCTAAATTCATAGACCAAAACTTAACTTCTTAAGCGGAATATTTTCGTACACATGATCTCAAAAAGCCATGACCTCGCCATTATCATTATCAATTACAACTCATCGCAGTTTACTATCAACTGTGTAGATAGTGTTTTGAGGCATACTGCCTCGTCACTGGACTATCAAATAGTAATCGTTGACAATGCCTCGGAATACGAAGATTTTGAGAAGTTGAAATCTGCAGTGCTACAGTTGGGTAATCCTGTAATTTCCTTACATAGAAGTCGTTTCAATACGGGTTTCGGGGGTGGCAACATGCATGGGGTACAATTCACCAACGCCGAGTATTATCTGTTCTTGAACAATGATACTTTAATGATCGATAATCCGATCAAAAGCTGTTTTGAATTTATGGAGCAAACCCAGGATGCTGCGGTGTGCGGACCGAAAATGTGCAATGAACATCACGAAAAAAAATTAGGTTTCGATTATTTTACTTCGTTTGCACGGGAAGTTTTCGGAAAAAGATTCGTTGAAGTGGTTTTTGGCAAACCCAATCGAAGAAAAGACTACGATACCCCAATACCTGTCGATTATGTAAATGGGAGTTTTATGTTTTTTAGGGCGAATGATTTCAACGCTGTAGGCGGCTTCGATACCAATCTATTTCTATACTTTGAAGAGAGTGATATCTGCTATCGGCTAAAGAAAAAAAATAGGAAAACCTATTACTTATCGAATGCATCATACATACACTTTCAGGGCCAAAGCATCAAAAAGACAAAAAGGCCTATGGCGATTAAAATTGAACTAAAGACGGCTATGTTCTACGTCATCCGCAAAAACTATGGGTACCTACATTATCAGCTCCTTCGTTTGGTTTTCATAGTTCGATACGGACTCGCAACGCTCGTAAAACCTAGCTATTTTCCCTTGTTCTTTCGTATTCTCATAGGGCTTCCCTTGGGAAAATCATTAAAACAAACACAAGTAATCAAAGAACAATGAGGACGTTCCTTCAGGCCAGAAGTCTTATTTTTGTCAACCGATTGGCCCGCTATACTAGTACATAATGACCGAAGAAATAAATAATGCAATCGCAGTTCTCACCAAAGGGGGACTACTACTCTACCCAACCGATACGGTATGGGGCATTGGTTGTGATGCCACCAACGAAGAGGCCGTAAAAAAGGTATATGCCCTTAAAAAAAGGGAAGACACCAAGGCCCTGATCTGTTTGGTCGCAAACGATGCCATGTTAGAAAGACATGTTGAAAAAGTACCCGAAGTCGCCTGGGACATTATTGATCTATCCGATAAACCGACTACCATAATCTATGACAAACCTAAAGGGCTAGCCAAAAACTTGATCGCTTCCGACCAAACTTTGGCGATCCGGATCGCTTCAGACAAATTTTGTCAATACTTGATCAACAAATTCAAAAAACCGATAGTCTCGACCTCGGCCAACCTGGCCGGCCAACCTACCCCGAATTCATTTCATGAAATAAGCGATGACATTATAAAAGGTGTCGACTATGTGGTAAATTTGCGCCAGGACGAAAAAAATGGGACACCATCTTCCATCATCAAATTAGGAAATGATGGAACAGTCAAAGTAATTCGCGAATAGTTAATTGTTAGACGAAATAGTGTAGTTATTTGTCCGTCATAAGGACTACCGAGTATAATAAAAGAATTGAAAACCATACTGTGGAGTAAAACCCAAGCCGTTTAAAGAAAATTATAGAATCCTCATCAACTAGAATCTTAAACCTTGAACCACGAACAAGCCTTAAAAGACCCCATATTTAAAATTATAGCCGAATCGGCCTCTGAACTAGGGGTGGAAAGCTATGTCATTGGCGGTTTTGTACGTGATTATTTGTTAGCAAGAGGTATTCCTAAAGATATAGATATAGTTGCCGTCGGCAGCGGTATTGAGC
>JBATIN010000539.1:0-10897 GCA_049667765.1 Flavobacteriaceae bacterium | reverse complement strand
GGTCATAAAACATGCCGGTTTCAGTGGGTTTGCAAGCGTTTCGTCCCGCATCAAGTTTTGTATCGTGGGATACAGACGCATCTCCGCAATCCGGCACGTTTCATACCCGCGACCGTTGTGCAACATTACCAATACCCGACTAAGGCGATTATGATACTAAAAAAATATATAATTCATTTTCTTTATATAGTTTCTATATTTTCCTTCGGGCAGGAAGTAGAATCAGACCAATATTACTCAAAAATTGAAATGAATAAAAGGTTTGTGGAGCTTGTTTATTGTGGTAATGAGAGTCACTTCACTGTTAGAATCGATGGCAAGAAAATCGAAGAAGTAGAAATAGATGGAGATACTGATATTGTGAAAAATAAGCATTTTATAGCTGTAGACAATTCGCTAATACAATCAACGATTATACCAATTCCCAACCATCTAAAGAAAGCCAATTCGACAGAAGAAGAAAAAGTTCTAGATGGGTATTTAACGTATGAATTGGAATATATAAAAAATGAATTGAGAGCAAACATTACGGATGCCCTAATGATGCCTGGGAACCTTCAATCAAGAAAATATATTTTATGGAAATATAAGCTTGCCGATACTATTAATATTAAAAACGAAGAAACTGTAAAAGGACAAATTCATCTTTCTACTATTTGTTTTGACCAAATATTGACGCTAGGCATTCCGATTACGGACTTGTCAATGGAAAATAAATATAAAAGAAAACTTGTAGATATAGCACGTCGGATAACAATGAATAAAAAGCCGTGTGAAAAATAACGTTGCACAACAATGTAAATAGAAATAGTGCGATCATTTGCAAACACAGAGTTTCTGACACTTTTACGAGGTCACCAAATTTTTAAATTTGGCTCGAGCACAACCAAATGGATAGCGCACTTTTTCAGCGCTACTTATCCTATACTCGACCGTTAGACGGATAGTTTGCAAAATAAGTATTAAATATTCTCAATAAATAAAACAGAATAATGATTAAGAAAACAATATTATATTTTTTTGCATTCTTACTGTTAGCTACAATTGTACTTTTTTCTATTCCAGTTAAAACTCAAAGTTTTTCAGAATATTATCAAAATAATGATGACATCCAAAAATCATTATTAAGCTTTCGGGAGTATCCTACAAAGACCATTTCCTACAATAATAATGAATGGGACTATATTTCAATAGGTAATGGGCCGAAACATTTGTTATTTCTTCATGGCATGGGCGGTGCATACGATATTTGGTTTCAACAAATAGAAAAACTTAAGGATAGCTTTCATATCGTTAGTTTGACCATGCCGACAGTTCATTCCTTATCTGATGCCACAGATGGAATTATTCAAATATTGAATAAAGAAAACATTGAAAAGGTAAGTATCATAGGTAGTTCAATGGGTGGGTATATTGGACAGTATTTTCTAAAAAAACATCCTGACCGCTTAAATAAAATGGTGTTAGGCAATACTTTTCCGCCCAATAAATTTTACCAAGAAGAAAATGGGAAAATGAGGAAAATTATTCCGTTTTTGCCAGAGTGGTTCGTGATGTCCGAATTTCGTAAAAATGCTTCAAAAAATGTCATTCCAGCATCTGAAAATTCTAAATTAGTTGAAGCCTATCTGTTTGAGCAATATTCTGGTTTAATGACCAAGCAACAGTTTATTGGTAGATTTGATATGGTTTTGGAGTACTTCGAATTAAGTAAAACGGCTGACTCTCAATCAATTCCCAAACTAATAATTGAATCTGACAATGATCCACTGGTCAATGAAGATTTAAGAAATGAATTAAAAAGTAATTATCCCGAAGCTGAAATATTTACATTTTCAGGGAAGGGCCATTTTCCCTATCTAAATAGACCTAATAATTACAATGATATTCTATTGAAATTCTTAACAGACTAATATTAAATCGGAGGTAGCGATTGATTTTTGAAAAGCAACAAGCTTTTTACTTAATGACCCGATAACTCAAGGACCTTCAACCTCCCCTACTGCGACCAAGCCGTAGGCTTCCTATCCCAGCGGTGTTTTTGCAATTCTTGATGAAGTGCTACTGGCAATCCTTTGCCATCACTGATGGCAGTGTTCGCCAAAACATTGCGTTCTTTACGCATACCGGGGATCATCGTCGCAACCGATTTGTTCATGGTAATAAAACGCAGTGCCATTTCGGCCATGGTCATTCCTTCGGGTATCAACGGGCGCAAAGCATCGGCATGATCTACGCTGGAATTCAAGTTTTCAGGCACGAAATACGTACCTCTCCAATCCCCTTTTGGAAAAGTGGTTTCTTTGGTCATGGTACCGGTCAAGGTGCCCTCATCAAAAGGCACCCTAGCGATGACACCAATATCCATAGCGTCGCATAACGGAAAAAGTTCATCTTCGGGATTCTGGTCGAAAATATTATAAATAACCTGTACGGCATCGATTTTACCTGTTTGTAAGGCTATGATCCCGTTCTCAGGTTCCCAGCGGTTTACACTGATGCCCATGGCTGCGATTTTACCTGCCTTTTTTAATTCTTCAATAGCCCGTTGCCATTCTTCTCGGTGGCTCCATCCATCGTCCCAAGTGTGAAACTGCATCAAGTCTATTTGTTCTAGACCTAGGTTTTTCAAGGTCTTTTCAGTGTACTCCATAACATGTGAAGTAGGATACGATTCCTCAAAAGTATATTCCGGTTTTGCCGGCCATTTAAAATTCTTGGGCGGAATCTTACTAGCAGTGAATATTTTTTTGTTCGGATGTCTAAGTACCAATTGCCCCAATAATTCCTCACTATGGCCTTCTCCGTAGCCCCAAGCGGTATCAAAAAAATTGACTCCATTTTCAACAGCAAGATCTAGCGACTTACCCGATTGTAAATCATCGGACTCCGTCCAACCGGCCATGCCCCACATACCATACCCAACCTCACTTACCTGCCAATTCGTTCTGCCAAACCTCCTGTATTTCATCTTTTTTATTTTTTAATGAACTTCTGCCGTATCACCAAATACACAGCATACAACACCCCGAATACGACGCCGTTACGAGCTTTCTCCAAAATCATATTTTGGCTATAATCCCCTTCAATGATCAAGGAAATTATTATGTATAGTGCTATGGCGACCAACACTTGAATCAGTAATTTCTTTAGCTCCATTATTGCGTTTTTGTTAAACTGGCCAAATATTCGATTACATCGCGTATCTCTCTTTTTGACATAGCACTGCCCATGGCCGGCATGCTCGACATCATATTTTCCCTTTTTACTATACGTGATAGGGCAATCTCAAGGGGTTCGGCATCGGTAGTACGAAGAATCAATTCATCGGTTGTTTCCTCTTCCAAAACCCCGGTAACGGTCTGCCCGTCGGTCATGGTTACGGTTACCGTACCAAAACCTGGTGATAAGCGAGCACTCGGGTTGATCATTGCTTCAAGCAACTGTTCCCTGTTCAAAATAGCTCCAATATTGTCCAACTCAGGACCTACGTTACCTCCTACACCGGCCACAGCATGGCACCGTACGCATTGTCCGGTAGAATTGGTTTCAAAGAAGGCTTTTCCTGATCCCCAGTCGCCGCCTTCCAAGGTTTCTTTGAATGCCTCTACCGTATTGCCCGTAGACTTTAACGCGCCCAACTGAGCGACCAGCGGTTCTGATCCAGTGTGTTCTACCGCTTCTATACGATCTAAAATAACGGCAGGTGACATTTTTTTAGCTTTGGCTTTGGTAATCAACTGGCCCAAAACATCGGCCGTTTGGTCCAAGGGCATTTCGCCAAGAACGCCCAGCATAGTTTGTTGTTCCCTAACAGATCCGGTCGAAAAAACGGGATTTACAATCGCCGGAAGTTTTTCTTTTGCAATGTTCAATTGAGGCACCAATTTTAAGGCCACCGCTCTCACATTATAATCTTTGTCTTTCATTCCCGCCTGCATGGCCGAGGCAATTTGGTCATCATTAAGGTTGCCCAAGGCCTCTAACATGGCAGCACGCACTGTTGGGGATGCATGCCTGTTCATGATCTTACGTAATTGCCCATTTTGGGTATCGATCTTTAAGGCGCTGACCGTTTTTGATACAGCAACCAAAATATCTTCATCGGTATCCAATAAAAATTCAGGAAGCAACCCTTCAATTTTCTGCTTTATCGGGGCCATATCTCGTTTCACTTCACCACGATACCTGCCATCTACACGATCTAATACGGAAGGACTGGCCCAAGTACCTAATGCAGCCAAGGCCTCGCCCCGTAAACCACCCGAGACATCCTTTCTTTTGGCAAAGGCCACCAAACTGTTCAATTCATTTTCTCCGCCTACGCGTAAGGCAGCATTGATGCTTCTGCGCAAGAGCGGTTCAGAAGTAAATCGTTGTGCATTTAATACGGATGCCAAAGCCGGTAACCCTTCTTCAATCGACCAATCATCGTTTATGGCGCGGGCCGCCTCTGTCACAATAAATTCATCTTCATCTTTTAAAAACTTCGCCACTTCCGCATTTTGCATTCTACGCAAAACCAAAACGGCCGCAATTCTAAGGCTGCGATTAGGGCTATCGGCCAAGGCTACGATCGGGGCAACTTCTCCGATTCGAGAAAGGGCCAACACGCCGGCATGTCGCAAGTAATTGTCTTCATCATTGTTCGCAGCCAACATATCCAATAAGGGTTGTACCGCTGTTTTTTCATGTATGCGACCTAAGGTTTGTGCCGCAAAGAACCGTAAGCGTGAATTATCACTTTTCAATATTGGAATCAAAGCAGGGCCGACCGATGCATATTTTACATCGCCCAATACTTTGATCGCCTGTGCGATGATTTCAGGGTCTTTATCCTTTAATAATCCTGTCAAGAAATCAGCACGGTCTATATCAGTAGCGGCCAATTGTCCGATGCCCCAAATACTGTGAATTTTCGCAAACTGATCATTACTCTCCTCAATCGTTTTTTTGAAGGCGTTAAATCCTTTATTCCCTCTATTTGCAAGTTCAAATTGAGCTTTTTGTCGAATGCGCATATCGACATATGACAATAGTTTGGTAAGGCCTTCTATAGATTCATCGGCATACTTCAAGGTCATTAAACGATGAGTCTCCTTGCGTTCGGCTTCCAAATCGTTCATGTTTTGGGCAACGTCCAACTTCCAGACGCGACCATAGTTTTTGGTGTCCCAACCATTCATCCAGTCGGCCACATACAATGCGCCATCGGGACCAAAACGGATTCCGGTTGGTAGTACACCGCTTAAAATATCTTCCTCTTCCCGAAGATCAAAAGAAGCTCCTTTAGGTTTTAGGCTAAAGGCCCAAATATGTGAATTGGTGGGGTTACCTACGAACTCGGTCAAAAAGAACTTATCGACCCATTTTTTGCCTAAGGCCGTTCCGGGATTGAATACCATACCGGTTGGACCGTTATGATAGTTCATAATCGGAGGTAATATGTAGGCCGCCTGATCTTCCCATCTGGGCACGAATAATTTTTCATCCATCCAGACATTGTATCCGTTATTCAGCGGATCGGTATATTTTCCATACTGCCAATTGGCACGCCAGCCGGCATCATGGCCTTCAACAATATGTACCAATCGCTCGCTTTCACCTCGATGATCACCATCGTTATCCGAAGAAATAATATTACCATAGGCATCAAAAACGAATTCGTGCGTATTTCGGAGTCCAGCTGCAAAAACCTCAAAATTGCTACCATCAGGATTGGCACGAACGATTACACCCTGATTCGGGTAGTTATAGTTCGTTCCGTCAGGCATGGTAATATTGGCACCAATATCGCCAATACCCCAGTAGATCTTTCCGTCGGGGCCCTCTATGGCACCAGACATTCCATGTCCGCCGAAACCGATATGTACGGCAAAACCATGGGCCAGCGAAGTTTTTGAATCTAAAACCTCATCGCCATTGGTGTCGGTCAAGCGCCAAAAATCGGGCCCGACCCCTACAAATACATCATTTTCCCTGACCAATAAAGCTCCCGCACAATCGGTAATTTCTTCATTAAAATCATTTAATATGCGCGTAGAACTTTCTGCAAGTCCGTCCCCATTTTTATCATCCAATCGCCATACCTCTTCTTTCTGCACGGTAAGATCTCTCCAATCATGAATAGAATCGTTGTTCAAGTCTTTTAACCAACTATTTGCCTCACTTTTTTCGGTAGCAAAAGTTTCATGTAAAAATGCCCTACGGTCTTCAACGGTTTGAAAGGAAATTGATGCCGTCATCCAATCGCGATAACCACGAATATCGAATTCTGAATTCTTTTGACGGTTGGTACGTGTGAGGTACACCCTTCCTAAATCGTCAATTGACATCGCCACCGGATCCGGTGCCAATGAATCGGAGGCCCAAAGCGTTAAATTAAGCCCTTCGGCCACCACTGCAGGGGTGTTTTCCCTAATTTCCTTGGCCCTAGCCAAGCCTGTAACCGAATCTTCATAAATGACCAAAGGTGTTTCTTTGGGTAGTTTTGGTGTGTTATCGCAAGAAGCAACAAATACAAAAAGACACAGGGACAGCAACAGGAATAGATGCGATTTGAATTTCATTGGTTGGAATTAATTATGGATTTTTAATATTGGTGAAAGGCTTCGGAAACAAATTGCAACACGGTCGGCAGGGCTTCGCGCCAATACGTCCAGCTATGACGACCGTCGCGCACCCGGTACTCATGAGGAATCTCTTTTTTCTTCATGGCAATATGCACTAGGCTGTTACCTTCGTAGAGAAAATCATCGTCTCCACAATCAATATACCAACGTACCGATTTAACATCGTCAACCGACATTGAATTGATGAGGTTAACTGCATTATGCTTTTCAAAATATTCTTTGATTTCTTTTTCTGAATATTTTTCATTGCTCCGCTTTAGTTGTTCTTTAAAATCTTCCAGGGTCAAAGGCCCGATATAGGCGCTTAACGGACAGGCCGATGAGAATAGTTCTGGATGGTGCAAAGCATACATAAAAGAACCACCTCCGCCCATGGAAAGTCCCGCTACGGCGCGAAAGCGTTTTTCACCTTTTATGCGGTATTTTTTCTCCACATGTGGCAATAATTCATTAAAAAAGAAATCCTCGTACTTCCAATCGCCTACATTAAAATAGCCGCGTTTACCGGTATTGGCATCGGGCATAATGATAATCATTGGGGTTGCCGTACCATCTTTAATCGCATTATCTGTAATCCGCAATACCTCGCCAAACTGTACCCAACCTGTCTGGTCATCGCCAGCACCATGCAATAAATACAATACTGGATAACTACGTTCGGAAAATTCATAATCAGGCGGAAGATACACTGCGTATTTACGTTCGCCTTTTAGAATTTCACTGTTCATTGAAACATTATCGAATACTTTGCCGGATGTCTGGGCGAAGGATGACATCGAAATTAACGAACAAAGTACGAGTACTGTTATATTTTTCATGGCGTCTAATTTATTCTTTAACAAGATAACAATACCATATGAAAAATACAGGTTTTTGTTGTTGACAAATATCAAACTTTATTGACTTTGGCATCATTCTGCAGAAGCGATTCTTTCATCAATTTAGGCGGCATGTTCCCTATTTTTAAAAGCCGTTCATGAAAGTCACCCAAGGTAAAACTGTCGCCCATTTTTTCTTTATACAATTCCCTTATTTTTAAGATTTCGCTCATGCCCATAAAATATCCAATAAAATAGCCAGGGCTTTCCGTAGCCGAATCTATTTCTAGCTGGGCTGCCCATCGCAGAAACCCGACCTTATCGGTCATCATTTGAATGGCCTCTTCATAGGTCATTTTACCCGTATGCAAGCCTACGTCATAAACCACACGTGCGTTTCGCCATAATCGCAACTGCAATTGTCGCAAATGGATTCGTTTACTGGGAAAAAATCCCGTTTCAGACATCAGCTGTTCATTGTAAAGTCCCCAACCTTCACTGAACAAAGAAAGTCCGTTCTCACGTCTTATTTTCCTAGGATTGTGCATTTGGTAAAGGCCTTGCACATGGTGGCCGCCGTACGCCTCATGCGGTGCTGTTACTATGATTACGCCCCAATCATGTTCTACCAAATATTCTTGTTTGGTCTTTTCGTCCCAGCGATCTTCATATGGGTTGATCATCCATTGTGCGGTGAGTATACCATCGGTGTCCTTTCCCTTTGCCCTTGAAAAATTGCCATAATACGAGGTTTTTCTAAGGTACTCGGCCCTAGGAACGACCTGTACACGCTCGTTCCAAGGAATCGGTATCAGTTTATGGCTCAATATATGTGACTTGGCGCTATCTACCCAAAGTTGATGCGCTTCGATCATTTTGTGAGGTTCAGGATACTCATTCTTGATTTCTATGGCCAACTGTTGCCAAGTCTTTGAAGGATCGATCTCTTTTGCCAAAGTTTCCAATTCGGCAACGGTTTCATCGAATTTCATTGTACCATATTGCCAAAGGCTTTCATCAGTATAGTTCAATAAAAATTCGTCTTTTAGCATTTGGTTATAGGTTTCAGAACCCATTGCAAACCCTGCTTCAGGTTTTTTTGGAAGTTCTTCTGTAAGAAACTTTATATATTTTTCCAAGGATTGCTGCGCTTCGCGGATGAGCGGCATAAGGCTGTCCTTATCATTTGTCCCTTCCACAAAAGTGGGCAGGTCATGACCAAAGAGGTTTTTGGAATTATCGGCCATAAAGAGGGACAATTCTTGAAATCTGGGCACATAGAATTCTAGCTGTTTTTGACCATTATCCAATTGCTGTGGGATCAGTTTGAGACGTTCCTTTAATACTTCTATTTTAGAAGCTACATCGCCAGGCATCTCTATAACATTGCCCAGACCTCTAAATTGCATATATTCCCTAGGATCTCTTTTCCAAGATTGATGTTTCCCTTGGCGGATTTCCTTTCCTTTTAAAATGCTTTGTGCAAAACGCCAATCAATTTTATCTTCAAATGATAACTGTAGGGTATCTATGTTTAAAAGTTCTTGAAGTTTTGAATTGTTGTCCGATATTTCGTTTGCAAAAGTTTCTGCCGCCAAATCACTCAAACCAGCATTTTCAGAAGAAGCATTGAAATTTTCGATAAAGATTTTAAAGTCGTTTTCGGAGTTTGCTTTTTCTACCTTCGGTTTGCAGCCGCAAATAAGAATAAAACCCAAAAGCATTAGGTATCTGTTCATAGGTGTGTTAATTTGGTTAACAGCATTTAAAAATTACGAATGTATTTATCAAATGAAAAACAATACTATTTTTTGATATTCGATGTCAATGACACCCCTTCAAAAGTCATTTTGATAGGCTTGATCGTACCATCTGCATTGAACTCCATTTTATCCATACAGGTAACCCGGTGGTCGCGATCTTCATTTGGTATTGGTCTTCGATGATAGACCATAATCCACTCATCGGTATTGGGCACGTTGATCACGGAATGATGGCCTGCACCAGTGGCAATATCGCCTTCTTTTGTTTCTAGAATAGTGCCGATTCTTTTATAAGGTCCCGTAGCATTATCGGCCATGGCGTAGGCTACTTTATAGCTGCCGTTGGTCCATCCGCCTTCCGACCACATAAAATAATAGATTCCGTTTCTTAAAAACATGAACGGACCTTCCACATAGCCTTCGGGGGTAATTTCTTTAAAAAGCTTACCGTCTTCCCAAGGAATAAATCCGGTAAAATCATCATTCAATTTACCTAGGTTACAATGGCTCCATCCGCCATAGAAAAAATAATAGGTGCCATCGACATCCTTAAAAGCGAACTGATCTATGGGCTGGGCATCGTTGTAAAAGTCAGAGATCAAAGGCTTGCCCAAATAGTCTTCAAAAGGCCCCCCGGGATTATCCGAAACTGCAACCCCTATGCCGCCAAAATGGTTAATGTCATTGTTCGGGTCATAAGAATCACGCCCTGGGCGCTGAATGTCGTTCGCCCCAAAAAACAGGTAATATTTCCGATTTTTCTCTATGACGGAAGGTGCCCACAAAGCCTGTCGCAACCATTTTATCTTTGTGGTATCTATAATGCGTTCATGCTTCTGCCAGTTGACCAGGTCTTTGGACGAAAAGGCATCGAAATGCAATTGTTTGTCATAATCATCGGAAAAGGTCGGGTACACCCAATATTCATCACCAAAAACCGCTCCTTCGGGGTCGGCATACCAGCCTTCAAAAATGGGGTTGTTCGCTACCACAGGGACCGGCTCGGTAGACTGCTGTTGTTTTGGCGCATCTTTACAGCCAAAAATGCACAATAAAAAACCAATTTTTAATGCGTATTTCATGTTAAATTTATTTTTAGGAATTAGCCCAATATCAAACCCTTTCTTCTTACCCAAAAAAAGGCAAAAATGATGTTGGGCACCCAACAAAGCCAAGCGACCGTGCGATAAGCACTTTCAAAATCTCTGAACGCCAAAGTCAATAGCGGAAGCCATATGCGTAAGGTAACCGCTGCGAAACATGCGGCGTAACTATAGATCATTAGTCCTTGGTGTAATTGAAGGTCGCCCTTACGTATCGCCAAATAGGCCTTCACGGTGGTAAACAACCACAACACCCCCAAACTGATAAACCCTAACGAGGAAATTAGACCGCCTGTAGCGTAAAAGCCAATATAAATACTGCATATACCACTGATCAGGGCTGATAACACATAGATTTTTCCAATAGTTCGATGTCTGGTCAAGTTAGCATTTCGAAGTCTTTTACTGAACTGCACCCAACCGATCAAAAGCGCAAGCCCTCCGAAAAGTATATGGCCATAGAACCCTATATTCCAAAAAACGTTCGTCAATAGCGCATCGCTTTTTGAAGCGAGCAGACCGAATTCTCTATCGAGCACAAAATATAACAAAGGGTACAGCCCGATGGTTATGGCCAATAC
>JBATIN010000538.1:0-5169 GCA_049667765.1 Flavobacteriaceae bacterium | reverse complement strand
GACCTTATTCGTCTAAAAGACAAATTCAAATCGACCGTGTCTTCTTTCGAAAAAAAGAAGGAAACCGCCAATAAAAATGTCACTAAAGGCCTAGAAACATTGAACGCGTTAAAAAAAGCGCTAGAAGACACCAAAAATGAGGACAAAGAATTCGCAAAAGTCTACGGCGATTGGGAGCAGGTGAACAAAAAAGTAGAAAGCCTTAACAAAGAATATGAAGACCTAAAAGATCATGCTGCCAATTTGTTCACGGCCATGGAAACCCAAACCAACAGTCTTAGCGACGAAAAGAGTAAGAAGACCTTGATGAATGCCATAGAAAAGGCTAGACAAAAATATGATGGCACCTTAGTGAATACTTCCAAGGCAATCGACAAACTGCGTCTATTGCATGGCGATGCCGTAGAAGTCGTGAAAGCGCTTGAGGTTGCCGCAGCTCTAAATTCTTTCGACAATATAAACGATCAGATGAAAAGTATTGAGGGGCGAGTTGATGGTATTATGCAAGAACTGAATTTAGCCGTTGTGGAGAGTAAAAAGCTATATGATAAAAAAATAACCGAATTGGGCGAATAAGCTCGCCTATTCGTATACATTATGCGCATTCAAACATTAGTACTTTTCGTTCTGGTTTGCTTTATAAATTGTCGAAATCAAGATAAAAAGGCGAACACCGATTCGGAAAGTACGGAGGACACCCTGAATATAAATATACTTCCCATAGCTGAAGAAGTCAATGGAGGCCTATTGCTGCCCGAAGGTTTTAGCGCCCTAGTCGTCGCCGAAAGTGTTGGTCCGGCAAGACACCTGGCCGTAAGGGACAACGGTGATATCTATATAAAGCTTAGAACGGAAACCGGTACAAATGGTAATATGGCCCTAAGGGATACCACAGGTGATGGGCGGCCAGACATTTATCAAAAGTGGGGAGACTACCCCAACGATGGAAATTTTGGAACGGAAATGCGCATCCACAATGGCTATCTTTATTTTAGTTCTGAGCAGGTAATCTATCGACAAAAACTGTCTCCAAATAAACTGATTCCTGATGGTAAGCCTGAAATCATTTTAGTCGATGAATTTCCAAAACGGTGGCACAATGCAAAATCTTTGGCATTTGACAATAAAGGGTTTATGTACGTCACTTTTAGTGCCCCAACAAATGCCTGTGAAGACACCCGATCAGCACCTGGCAATGTAAAAGGACTAGAACCTTGTCCTTTGTTACGCGAACTCGGGGGTATCTGGAGATTCGACGCAAATAAACTGGGCCAGTTTCAAGCCGATGGTGAATTGTTCGCCACGGGCATTCGCAGCGTGGTTGGTCTTTCATGGAACCATGAAGATGACCAGTTGTATGCCGTTCAGCATGGAAGGGATTATCTACACAACCATGCACCACATTACTATAGTGAATGGCAACAATCGGTGCTGCCCGCAGAAGAGTTCATGAGAGTTGAAAAAGACGACAACTTTGGTTGGCCCCATACTTATTATGATCATTTCAAAGGAAAAAAAATGATGGCTCCGGAATATGGTGGCGACGGTAAAAAAGAGGCAAAGGGTTTTAAAGATCCTATTTTGGGTTTCCCTGCCCATTGGGCGCCGAACGATTTACTATTTTATAAAGGCAATCAATTACCTGAACGTTATAAAAAAGGGGCGTTCATTGCATTTCATGGATCTACCAATCGTTCACCATACCCGCAAGCCGGATATATTGTGGCTTTTGTACCATTTGCAAATGGAAAACCAACAGGTCAGTGGGAAGTTTTTGCCGACGGTTTTGCCGGAGCCGATACCTTAAAAACCATGCAAGAAGCAAAATATAGACCTATGGGACTGGCAGAAGGCCCTGACGGATCGATTTACATAGCCGAGTCAAAACAGGGTAAGATTTGGAAGGTGTCTTTTAAAGGCGATCCCAAAGATTTTGGCGAAGATGAACTTCAGTATATGGAGCAAAGAAAATCTATGTCCTATATTAAAACTCCTGACGAGGTTACCGACAATTTAACGCTCAAATAAAACTCGGACCTAATAGTTTATACCCTACTCGCCATGGACTTCATGGCCTTTACAAATTCATCGAGCTCTTTCGTTGTTGTATAGACATTTGGCGTGATTCTACATCCTTGAACGTTGGCATAATCAATGGCGACGGTAAATATTTTAAATTCATCCATCAATGTTTTCGCGACGTCGGCGGGCTTCATATGTGATACCCCAACATTGGCAATTCCGCAACTTTTATGTGTTTCGATCGGTGTATTGATTACAATATTCTTCACGTCTCTCAATTGATCGCTCCAATAATGTTGAAGATACCGCATCCTTTTTTCCTTTCGCTCTAAGCCTATCACTTCCAAATAATCTATGGCATCGTTTATAGTCAAATCGGTATAGACCGGATGGGTACCCGTGTGGTTCAGTCTACTGATATCATCAGGTTCTCGATCATGTTCGGCCAAAAGCGGCCATAGTTTAGAAATTTTATCCTTTTTCACAAATAGAAGTCCTGCGCCGAGTGGTGTACTCAACCATTTGTGCAAACTAGAACCATAATAATCACAATTAAGTTCTTTTAAATTCACATTGATATGACCCACACAATGTGCTCCATCTACCATAACCTCAACACCATATTTATGTGCCATATCACAGATTTTTCGAACAGGTAAAATGTGTCCTGTAATATTGATCATATGGCAGACCATGATCAATTTTGTTTTTGAGGTAATCTGTGCCTCATATAACGAAACGATTTCTTCATCAGATTTTGGATGGTTGGGTACCGAGACTACTTTATTTACAATACCATAGCGTTGTACCATTAATTTAAAATGTTCTTGCATTGCCCCATAATCTTGTTTTGCGAATATGGCCTCATCTCCTTGCTTCCATGGAAATCCTCCCGTTATCAAATCTAATGACTCGGTAGTATTTCTAGTTATCACAAGTTCATCGGCATTACAGTTTACCAATGCTGCCAAACGGTCGGCGACTTTCCTCTTGTTGTCCCATTGCACGGTACGCATATAATATGATGCCTCGTAATTGACCATTTTCACATGGTCCGTGAATTTGTTCAAAGTTGGTTGTGGCACAAAATTGTAATACCCGTTTTCTAGATTTATATACTCTGGTTTAAGTGCATAATCTTCCCTGATCCTTTTCCAGAACGCTTCATCATTATCGCTTGGATATGATTTTAATTCGAAATCATGCTGCGCATTCAGGCCTATGGGTAGAAAAGGTGTTATTACTGCAGCTTGTCCTAGTTGTTTAAGAAAATCCCTCTTTTTCATTTTCATGCTTTTTGTACGAACAAGATAAAAAAGAAAAATGCACATTTATTAGTTATATGGTATATTTAGTATTCGTTTAAATAAAATTATATGGAATCACCTTCTAAAAGAATTAAGGCACTTGGCCTCGTTTTACCACCAGCCCCTCCCCCAGCGGGCTTATACAAACCCGTTCTGGTCGTCGACAATTTCTTATATGTTTCAGGGCAAGGTTGTTTGCGAACCGATGGTACTCTGATCAAAGGGCGGGTCGGCGATTCATTGAGTTTAGACGAAGGAAAACAAGCCGCCCGACAAACGGGTCTGACCATGTTGGCGACCATCACTACCCATTTTGGTGACATTGACCGCATAAAACGACTGGTCAAAACCTTGGGAATGGTCAATTGCACCCCCGATTTTGGAGATCAGCCATTGGTCATAAACGGATTTAGTGAATTGATGGCCGAAGTATTCGGCGCCGACAATGGCGTAGGGGCGCGTAGTGCGGTTGGCATGATACTTCCCGGGGGTATTGCCGTAGAAATCGAAGCGATTTTTGAACTACACAAATAGCCTTTTATGAGTAACCCAAAATGGTATGAATTAGATGATGCTTCAGAAATCATCACCCCATCACTTTTAGTTTTTCCTGACAGGATAGAGAACAACATACGCGAAATGATTGCGATGGTAGCCGATGTGAAACTGCTTCGTCCTCATATTAAAACACATAAAACAGCCGAAATCATAAAAATGCATATGGCACACGGAATTCAAAAATTCAAGTGTGCGACCATAGCCGAGGCCGAATTATTGGCCATGTGCGGCGCCCCTGATATATTATTGGCAATGCAACCGGTAGGGGCCAATATAGACCGCTTTTTTAAATTGATAAACACCTATCCCAACTGCCAATTTTCGGCACTTGTAGACAATTCGTTAATAGCCGATGCCATTGGTGAAAAAGCCAAAGAACACAATAATGTGGTCGGACTATGGATGGATATCAATAATGGCATGAACCGAACAGGTATACAGCCCAATGGGCTTGCCGAGGCACTTTATCTAAAATTGGCTAACCATGCACATATTGAGGTAAAGGGGTTACACGTTTACGACGGACATCTCCGCAATACCGATTTCGAGTCACGAAAAAATGACTGTGACGAAGCATTTGAAGCAGTTCTAGAGCTAAAGAATACCATTGATGCACACGGAATAAAAATCGAGAACATCATAGCCGGGGGATCGCCATCTTTTCCAATTCATGCAAAACGTCAAGGGGTCGTCGCTAGCCCGGGCACAGTTGCCCTATGGGATGCGGGCTACGGCAGACTTTTTCCTGAAATGAAGTTTGTTCCGGCCGCAGTTTTAATCACACGTATTATTAGCAAACCAGCTAGGAATATACTTTGTCTTGATCTAGGGCACAAGTCCATTGCCCCAGAAATGCCGTTTCCAAGGGTACAGTTTCTTGGAATGGAAGGGGTTGAACAAGTTGGACAA
Organism: Flavobacteriaceae bacterium; assembly: GCA_049667765.1. Classification (GTDB taxonomy): domain Bacteria; phylum Bacteroidota; class Bacteroidia; order Flavobacteriales; family Flavobacteriaceae; genus JBATIN01. The sequence goes on along the minus strand of JBATIN010000538.1, from coordinate 373 downwards.
AGTGAAGAGCATTTGGTCTTGAAATGCGCGAATTGGGACAATTATAAAGTAGGCGATGTTTGTTATGCCGTTCCAGTGCATATTTGCCCTACTGTAGCAAAATATGAATCGCTACAAGTGGTAAGCGAAAGAAAAATTTCGGGTACCTGGAAAGTTGCCGCCCGAAACCAAAAAATAACGGTTTAATTTATAGGGAATTTTAAGTAGGTTGTTGACTTTATTCGTTTTAGTATTTGAAAAAGAGGATCAATCCCTTATTTTGAAAGACAGTGTAGACAAATGAAAACGTATTTCCTTTTTTTAGGTATTTTATTCTGCATATATACGTCGGATTCTTTTTCGCAAAATACCGATGGTTCCGATGGTAGTCATG
>JBATIN010000537.1:0-4065 GCA_049667765.1 Flavobacteriaceae bacterium | reverse complement strand
GCATTAACCATGTTGCTGAAGCCGTTGTGGCCTATAGCAGAATACATTATGAATTATGATTATATAGTGAACGTACTCTGTGAAAATAAAGATAAGCCCCAACTGAAATGTAATGGTACCTGTTATTTGGCAAAACAGCTGGCAAAAGAAACTGGAGATCAAGAGAAAAATCCGTTCGAACAAACACAGACCAGGCTTGAATTGGTTCAGGCTATTTATTTTCAATCGCTGTTGCCTTTTGAGTTGACTTCTGAATTTGTTACCCTAGCAAAAAAATCCTTTAACTATAAAGAGGCCCTTTTTTCTTCTACACATATCTTGGCCTTGATCCGACCTCCGGAAGCTTCCTAAGTATTTTTATAGTACTACCCGTAATTATTTCCGCCAAGGAGTCTTTTGAAAATGGCAATAACCCTTTTTTTTTGACACCTAGTGGGTAAACCAGGGGCGTACTTGACTGCTTTGAACGGTGCTTTTGCTTATCAAGCGGTACGCTTGCACTAAAAACGTTGAATTATAATATTACTATCATGAGTTTTTATAAACATAGAGCTTTAGGCCTTTTGGGCTTGCTATTATTAGTATTAAATATATTTTCAGGATCTGCACAGACCACAACAAGTATTAGGTTATTAGATGAAGATACCGCCTTGCCCATAACCGATGCCACCTTTGAATATTCGACCCAAAGAGGGGTTTCTGACGAAAACGGCACAATTCAATTTGAATATTCCGGAGGTGCTGAATTGCTTTTTTCACATATCAATTACGGTAAATGGACTTTGGCCGATGTGGAGGTTTTAGCGCTTATGCAAGCGAAAGTGCTGTACAGGCAACAGTCCATTGTAAATTTATATCCGGTTACGGTGATCGCCCTTCGTCCAAAGAGCAGTCCGGCTGAAGCCCTAGAATTGGATTATCAAGAACATTTAGCGCACGATGGCGCATCAGTATTGAACCAAAACCCGGCCTTGAACAGCATACGTAAAGGAGGCGGATATGGGTTTGACCCTGTTTTTAGGGGCTTTAAGTACGATCAATTGAATATTGTCTTAAACGGCGCACAGAGCGCCACGGCGGCCTGCCCCAATAGAATGGATCCACCAACAAGCCAAATGGCACCCAATATGCTCGACCGAATCGAAATTCTAAAAGGTCCTTATGCATTGCGTTATGGAACAGGTTTTGGAGCAACCATAAACTTTGTGCCGGTAAAATTAAGGTTTACCGATGAGAGTGATGTTTATGGAAGGGTTTCAAGCGGTTATGAAGGCAACGGTTCCATTTTTAGAAATGAAGGACAATTGGGTTACAGTGGAAAAAACCATGATGTTGCATTTTTTGCGTCTTGGTCACAGGGCGACGATTATACTGCGGGTAACGGACAGACCATTCAAAGTGATTTCAATAGAGGAAGCTTTGGTACCAATTTGGGTTTTAGGTTGTCTGAGGCAAATCAACTACGGGTTTCTGCTATTTACAACGTGGCAAGGGATGCTGATTTTGCGGCATTACCGATGGATTTAAGGGATGATGATACTTGGATGTTCAATGCCAGGCACGACATATCTTTTGATAAGGATCATTTAGCATCTTGGAATACCACAGTATTCGCCTCTTTTGTAGATCATTTAATGGACAATCTACTAAAACCGCTCGACCCAAGAATGATGAACGCATCAACCAATGCTAAAACAGCCAATTATGGAGGTAGAACCGAGGGTGTATGGAATTTTGATGCCTCAAACCTTTATGCAGGGTTGGATTATAGGCGTGAAAGTGCTGAAGGTACCCGTATACGTGAATTTTTAATGGGGCCTAATGCGGGAAATATTGTCTATGATAATGCCTGGCAAGAGGGACATATAGCCAAAACTGCTGTTTTTGGGGAGTACCAGGTCAATTTAGATAGGCTACGAGTGGTATTGTCAACTCGATTGGAAATCAATACTGCCGATGTTAATGATCCGACTACAGCCTTTGCACAAGTTTATGATGATACCCAAGTAAACCAGTTTAATCCGGGCATAAGCCTAGGTGCTACTAAAAATATTGCAGATGATATGACCATCGGTTTATGGTTAGGACGGGTTCAGCGCAGCGCTGGCCTAACCGAACGTTTTATAAATTATTTTCCGGTAGGTCAAGATCCATACGAATTGATCGGTAATCCGCAATTAGATCCTGAGGTCAATAATCAGGTAGATGTAACCTTCAAATGGCAAAAAAAATCAACAAGTCTCGATATAGATTTGTTTGCTGGATATCTACAAGATTTTATCTCTTCGGTAATCGACACTACACTTACGCCACGGATTGCCACTAGCCCCGGGGTGCGGAAATATGTAAACATAAAAGATGCTTTTAAAACAGGTTTTGAAGTAAATTGGACTCAGCAGCTTTTCTTAGGTCTGGAGCAAAAAGTTGGCGTTGCGTATACCTATGCCGAAGATTTGGAGCGTGATCAACCTTTACCTGAAATTGCCCCCTTAGATTTTAGGTACACGCTATTGGGCAACTATGTGAAGGGTAAATTGCAACCGGAACTGATTTTTAGACATGTGCTAGAGCAGTCGAGAATTTCATCGGAATACGGTGAGTCGACAACACCTTCATTTTCATTGTTCGACCTAAAATTGGCCTATCAATTAACCAACTCGGCTCGATTAACAGCTGGGGTCAACAACCTTTTCGATGATACCTATTATGAGCATTTGACCCGTTCGGTACAAGGGAATAATTTACCCATTTATGCCCCTGGGCGTAACGCCTTTGCTTCTATAAATTTTGTTTTTTAAAATTTAAACAGCTAATTGAAAAAGAAAGGGCTGAAATGCGATGTTTAATTGCATTTTAGCCTTTTTCCATTGGTATAAATAGAAAGTGATGTTCAGAGCGGCAAAAAAGACCTGCCGGATTCGATATCGGCAACTAGGTCTTCCACCGTGGTTTCTTCTAGATTTTTAACAAAGTTGACCTTTGTATCACCCACAAGATGATGCATAGGGCATGGGTGATCGGCATTACAATCCTGTAAACTCAACATACATGATGTTAACCGGTGGTCTCCATCTATTATGTGTATAATATCCATTAGATGCACCATTCTGTTGTCTTCTGACAGATAAAACCCGCCACCAGGGCCGCGTACGGATGATACGATGTTATGGCGTGAAAGTTCTTGCAGTATTTTGGAAAGATAGGCCTTGGGAATGTTGGTAGGCTCACTAATATTCTTGGCTAGAATCTTTTGCTTTTGTGAGGAGTGTACTGCTAAGAACAATACTGCTTTTAGCGCATATTTAGACGAGTTCGATAACATGTATTAGTATTTTCACAAATATAAAGATTAAAATACTTTTTTATCCTTTATATGATATTTGTCATGTTTATACTTCTATAAGCCAATTATATTTGTCTATTAATTTTAAACAACCTAAAAATGAAAATAGTATTTAAAAGTTTAGCCCTAGTGTTTTCCCTGGCACTGTTGAGTTGTGGCGGAAAAGAAGAAAAGAAAGAAGGCTTTAGTGTTGATCGGTCAAAAACTACCGAAAAAGCTACCGAAGCTGCACCTGCAACCAATGAGGTGCCAGCCTCGCAACGAATTACCCTTGATGATAAAGGAGTAGGCCAAATCAAGGACATTACTCTTGATCCAGAAATTAATACCGAAATGGCCGCGGCAGGAGCCGAGCTTTACAAAACCAATTGTACGGCATGTCATAAGTTGGATCAGCGTTTCATAGGCCCTTCTCCAAAAGGAATTCTAGAGCGTAGAAGTCCGGAGTGGATCATGAACATGATTCTAGATCCAAAGTTGATGACGGAACAAGACCGTTGCGCCAAAGATTTGTTGGTAGAGTTCAATGGTGCTGCAATGGCGAATCAAAATTTGACCGTTGAAGAAACCCGGTCGATACTTGAATATTTTAGAACATTATAAACTTGAATAATTATGAGAACAACCACCAATTTAAGACTAATTACCGGCTCATTTTTAATACTGTTTTTTATTTGCAGTTGTAAAAATGAGGCCAAATCAGAAAACAGTAATGCATCTGC
>JBATIN010000536.1:0-6245 GCA_049667765.1 Flavobacteriaceae bacterium | reverse complement strand
CGTTTTACGGAAAAACTGGATGCCGAACGCAAGTTTAGCGAAGTCAGGGAGAAATACCCTAATGCCATGTTACTAAAACAAAAAAAATCGTCTTAATGGACGATTTTTTTTGTTGGTCTAAATACTTCCAGAAGTTCATTTTTAAAAAACATCCCTTAGAAAAGTTCGAACTATTTATTTTGTTCTAGACTTTAACTTCTTTTTCACTGCCACTTCCTTGAATCCTTCAACGATATCATTGATCTCAATATCATTGTAATTCTTAAGTTGAAGTCCGCAATCATATCCTTTGGCCACTTCTTTCACATCATCTTTAAATCGCTTCAAAGAAGATAGCTCACCTGTGAAAATCACCACACCATCACGAATTAAACGAATGCTTGATTTACTGAAAAGCTTTCCACCGGTTACCATACAACCTGCAATGGTACCGATTTTTGAAATCTTAAAGGTCTCCCTGATCTCTGCCGTTCCGGTAATCTCTTCCTTAATTTCAGGGGAGAGCATACCTTCCATAGCATCTTTAAGATCGTTGATGGCATCATAGATGATCGAATACATTCTGATGTCAATCTCTTCTTTCTCGGCAATCGTTCTGGCATTGCCCATCGGCCGCACATTAAATCCGATGATTACTGCATCAGAAGCCGAGGCCAAAAGCACATCCGACTCGGTAATCGGACCTACTGCCTTATGAATAATATTTACTTGTATTTCTTCGGTAGACAATTGCTGGAACGAATCGGTCAATGCTTCTACCGAGCCATCAACATCTCCTTTAAGAATGATATTCAATTCTTTAAAGTCGCCCAGTGCAATTCGTCTTCCAATTTCATCTAAGGTTATATGACGCTGGGTACGAACTGATTGTTCACGCTGCAATTGAGATCTGCGGCTGGCAATACTTTTTGCCTCGCGCTCGTCCTCCATGACGTTGAACTTATCACCAGCTTGAGGAGCCCCGTCTAACCCAAGAATAGAAATTGGGGTAGAAGGACCTACTTCTTGTACAATTTTACCTCGCTCGTCTTGCATCGCCTTCACTTTTCCACTGCAAGTACCAGCCAGTACATAATCGCCTATTTTCAATGTGCCCGCCTGAACCAATATGGTAGAAACATAGCCTTTTCCTTTGTCCAGAAAGGCTTCTACCACTGTACCAGTGGCCAATTTGTTGGGGTTGGCCTTTAATTCTAAAAGCTCAGCCTCCAATATTACTTTTTCCAATAGCTCTTTTACGCCTGCCCCTGTTTTAGCCGAAATATCGTGCGATTGAATTTTTCCGCCCCAATCTTCGACCAAAAGGTTCATTTGGGCCAGTCCTTCTTTAATTTTATCAGGATTGGCGGTGGGCTTATCAATTTTATTTATAGCAAAAACAATAGGCACCCCTGCAGCTTGCGCATGGCTGATAGCTTCTTTGGTTTGCGGCATGATGTCATCATCAGCAGCAACCACTATAATTGCAATATCGGTAACTTGTGCCCCACGTGCACGCATGGCAGTAAAGGCTTCGTGACCCGGAGTATCTAAAAACGAAATTTTTTGTCCGTTGTCTAAAGTAACCGCGTAGGCGCCAATGTGCTGTGTAATGCCCCCACTTTCGCCAGCGATCACGTTCTCTTGTCGAATATAATCCAACAATGAGGTTTTACCGTGATCCACATGACCCATCACCGTAACGATAGGCGCTCTGGGTATTAGATCTTCGGGCGCATCTGCTTCTTCTACAATACTTTCTTCAATATCAGCGGTCACAAATTCTACTTCGTACCCGAATTCATCGGCTACGATCGAAAGTGTTTCAGCATCCAAGCGTTGATTCATGGTCACCATGATACCTAAAGACATACAGGCCGAGATGATTTCTGTCGTCGCTACATCCATCATTGTGGCTACCTCACTTGCGGTTACGAACTCAGTAACCTTAAGTATTTTACTCTGCAATTCTTGCTGTTCAAGATCGGCCTCGGTCTGTTGTCGGTGCTGATCTCTTTTGTCTCTTCTGTATTTGGCCCCTTTACCCTTCTTAGTTTTACCTTGAAGTTTTTCTAGGGTTTCACGTACTTGTTTTTGTACATCTTCTTCGGTCGGTTCGACCTTATTTACGGTGGCAAATCGCTTTCCTCCTTTTCGAGCAACTGTTCCAGAGCCTGGCGCACGACGTGTGTTATCGGTACCGCTTACAATTCGTTTTCTCCGTTTTTTACGGTCGCCCTTGTCAGCCGTTTTTGACTCTTCTTTCTTTTTCTTGGGCTTTTGAAATTTGCTAAGGTCAATTTTTTCTCCTGCAATGGTGGGTCCTGAAAGTTTTTTATATTGCGTTTTGATTTTTTCGCTCTTAACTTCGGCCTCTTTAACCTCAACTACTTTTTCAACCTTTTCCTTAATCGGCTCAACTACCTTTTCTTCAATTGGTGTTGCTACGGTCTCTTCAACTTTAGGCTCTTCCTTCTTTTCAACTATCGCTTCTTTTGGCTTAGTCTTCTTTTTTGGCGATAGGTCAATTTTGCCAACTGTTTTTAAGCCGGCAAGCTCAGCTTTTGCTTTAACGACTTCATTATCGGCTGAACGCTTTTCACGGGCCAATCGCCGTTCTTCTTGTTCCTGCTCTAATTGAACCCTTATGGCTTCTTTCTCTTTGCGCTTCTCTTCACCGACTTCTTTTGATGCAACTTTCTTGCTCATATCGGTCTGGAACTCGTCTAAAAGCACCTGATATACCTCATCGGAAATTTTGGTCGTTGGACGCGCATCCACATCATGACCCTGGCCGTTGAGAAAATCAACCGCCCTGTCGAGAGAAATATTCAGTTCCCTTAAAACCTTATTAAGCCTTATTGTTGCATTATCTGCCATAAATACAATATTCCTGTTCTTTGAAAACCTATTTAAAATTATGGGTTTTCTGTTAATTTGCTGCTAATATATAGCTAATCTTCTAATTCTTCTTTTAGTATGCGTACAACTTCTACAATTGTTTCCTCTTCCAAATCGGTACGCTTCACTAGGTCGTCTACATCTTGCTCGAGTACACTTCGCGCCGTATCCATTCCTATTTTCTTGAATTCTTCAATGATCCATCCTTCGATTTCATCGGAGAACTCGGTCAATTCTACATCTTCTTCGACACCTTCACGGAAAACATCTATTTCATAACCGGTCAGTTGGCCGGCCAATCGAATATTGTGTCCACCGCGGCCAATTGCCTTGGAAACTTCTTCGGGTTTCAAGTACACCTGGGCCGTCATTTTTTCATCGTTCAACTTTACCGAAGAAACTCGCGCAGGACTCAAAGCTCGGGTAACCATAAGCTGTGGATTTGCCGTCCAGTTGATTACATCGATATTTTCATTGCCTAGTTCACGAACAATACCATGAATTCGACTTCCTTTCATACCCACACAAGCACCCACAGGATCAATTCGGTCATCGTAAGAATCCACCGCAACTTTTGCTTTTTCTCCAGGAATACGCACTACTTTCTTTACGGTAATAAGTCCGTCGAATACTTCCGGTATTTCTTGAAAGAACAATTGTTCCAAGAATTTAGGGGAGCTTCTCGACATTATAATCGTTGGTTTACTGCCTTTTAATTCTACACTTTCAATAATCCCCCTTACATTGTCTCCTTTTCTGAAAAAATCAGATGGAATTTGACGGTCTTTTGGAAGGATAATCTCATTACCTTCATCATCTAATAAAATGATGGCCTTATGGCGTATGTGATGTACTTCTGCCGTATAAATTTCACCTTCAAGGTCTTTAAACTGCTTGTAAATGGTAGTATTGTCGTGCTCGTGAATCTTTGAAATAAGGTTCTGTCGAAGGGCCAAGATAGCCCTGCGGCCTAAGTTGATCAATTTCACTTCTTCAGAAACGTCTTCGCCAACCTCAAAATCAGGCTCTATCTTGCGCGCCTCTGACAACGAAATTTCCTCGTTAGGCTCTTCAACCATTCCGTCTTCTACCACAATACGGTTACGCCAGATTTCCAAATCGCCCTTATCAGGGTTGATGATAATGTCAAAATTATCATCCGATCCGAATTTCTTCTTAAGTGCATTACGGAATACATCTTCCAAAATCGCCATCAGCGTTACCCTGTCAATGAACTTGTCATCTTTAAATTCCGAGAAAGACTCGATCAATGCAATATTTTCCATTTCTAATCTTGAATTAAAATTTTAATACAACTTTTGCTTCTTTGATATCAGAAAAATTGATTTCCTTTTTTTTCTGAACCGTAATTTTACCTTTTCCGATAGGTTTAGGCTCCCTGGCCTTCCATTCCAAGACAATACCATTATCCGTAGTGCCTATCAATTTTGCCTCAATGCTATCATCAAGGGTATCGACCAGTATTTTTCTACCAATATTCTTGGTAAACTGCCTTGGCAAACGTATTGGCGAAGTTGCACCAGCTGAAGCTACCTCGAGCGAAAAATCTTCTTCTTCCCGATCTAAATTATGTTCAATGGCCCTACTTACCATCATACAATCTTCAACGGTAACCCCATTATCCCCATCAAGCACCACTTTTATCTTATTATCGGAAGATACCGTAAATTCGATTAAAAAAAGCGACTTGTCGGTGTCCAACGCCTCGTTCAAAAGTGCCTCTACCTTGTTCTTTAACATAACCCTAAGAAACAAAAAAGAGGACTATAATGGTCCCCTCATGAATACTTTACTATTCTTTCAGTGTTGCAAATATACATAATTTTTGAAATGATGCATAATCATCATGAAGTTAGGCGAGTATATTTTTATTTTGTTGTTGCCGAACGGGTTATATTCTGTACTACTTTTACAATAAAATTATCCTAGAATACCATATTCATCAAATTAGCATTATTTTCAAACAAAACAATTTCAACCAAACCGACCTTATGGAAATTTTATCTTCGTTCGATTTGATCATTGCCGCTGCAATCATCGTCATTCTCTCATTTTGGTTCAATGGTATTTCCAAAAAGACGAACATCCCTTCGGTATTAATGCTTATTGTACTGGGTGTAATTTTACAATATATCTTAAAATATTTTATTCCCGATATCCCCGATTTTTCAGGATCTCTCGAAATTCTTGGAACCGTAGGCTTGATCATGATCGTATTAGAGGCAGCGCTTGAACTAGAGCTTAAGCGTGAAAAATTGGTGCCTATTTTAAAAGCGACGGCCATAGCCCTAATCGGACTGGTTGCCTCGGCTTGGGTTGCCGCATTGATCATTTATCAATTTATACCCGAAATGACCATGCAATCGGCTTGGTTGTATGCCACTCCCCTTTCCATCTTATCGAGTGCGATCATTATTCCAAGCGTTGGGGGGCTCGCAGAGACCAAAAAAGAGTTTCATATTTATGAAAGTACTTTTTCTGACATTATGGGTATTATGATGTTTTACTTTTTGGCCGGTGGTTTAGATCCTGAAGCCGATGGAGGCGTAGCAGGTTTTGCCGGAAACATAGTACTCACCATTGTTGTTGCAATCGCTGCCAGTTATGCCCTGATCCTTATTTTTCAGCGTATAAAAAGTCAGGCGAAACAGTTTTTGCTTATAGCGGTGCTGCTGCTCTTGTACGCTGTCGGAAAAAAAATGCACTTATCATCCTTGATCATTATTCTGATCTTCGGACTGGTCATCAAGAATATAAAACTGTTCTTTCCTGGCAAAATGGAAGTGTTTCTCGAAAACGAAAAAATTCATCAGATTTATCACGAATTGCACATCATAACCTTGGAAACCGCCTTTGTGGTGCGCACCTTCTTTTTTGTAATCTTTGGTTTGACCATCGCTTTGGCCTCCCTTTTTAGTTTTAGGGTAGCACTGATCAGTGTCTTGATCATAGCATCTATTTATGCCATACGGTGGGTTTTATTACGTGTGTTCATGGGTAAAGACATATTTCCCCAACTCTTTATTGCCCCACGGGGCCTCATTACCGTTCTATTGTTCTATGCCATACCTGCCGAGGCCCAGATTGAAAGCTTTGATACGGGCGTTTTACTATTCGTAATTATCGCCACCAGCCTCATCATGACCTGGGCCATGATCAAGGACAAGAAAAAAATAGGAACGTTCCTCGATGAAATCGATGAAGAATATCTGGCGCGCAATGAGGCCGAAGATGAATTACATGCCAAAAAAATGGGTTATGAAAGTGGTGAAACTAGGGCTCCACATCAAGATAGTTTCGCAAAAGAGCCTTCAGAGCTAAAAAAGGATATACCTAAAGATAAT
>JBATIN010000535.1:0-1797 GCA_049667765.1 Flavobacteriaceae bacterium | reverse complement strand
GGTTTTAGAGGCCTTGGCGAATATTTGTTGAAGATCGCCACCTCTATCGACCAATTGGGCAATGTGATCATGCAACACCTGCTCAACCTACTTTGGACACAAAAAGGAAGGTATCTTTTCGGCAACCGTGATGAAACCATTTCGAGTGCTTTGGGCCGTAATAAACAATTGAACCTGTTATCGGGTTTCGGAAAAGCAATCGATAAATTTTTGGACTTCATCGACCCGGACCACACCTTAAACTCCATTGACTATTATATTGAACCCACCGACGAGATTATCGACAAATTGGCCTGGATCCATCTTCTCGACGGTAAAATATTGAGCACGAGAAGTTTTGGAAAAGAAAAGTACTATATTCCTGGGGGCAAGCGAGAAACGGGTGAAAACGATACCCAAGCCCTAACTCGAGAGATTAAAGAAGAACTCAGCGTGCTACTAAAACCCGAAACTCTAAAATTCATGGGGATTTTCGAAGCACAGGCCGATGGGCATCGACCGGGCCTGCTGGTTCGCATGACCTGTTATTCGGCCGAATATTCCGGTACTTTACAGGCCGCTGCCGAAATTGAAGAAGTGGTTTGGCTCTCGTATGCCGACCGAAATCAAGTCTCGGCCGTTGACCAATTGATTTTTGATGTTTTAAAAAATAAAGGCGAACTGTTATAACTTCCCTAAAAAAATAGTGCCTGATGGCAAAATTTATGAAAACACCGCTTCTAAAACTTTCCTTTTTGTGCTGCTTCGCCATATTATCATCGGCATGCCAAAAGGAGAAAGAAAAAACGACACCGGTTCGCCCCAATGTTCTATTTATTGCGATAGACGACCTCAGAAACGAGCCCGGGGTCTACGGCGGTATGGCCCTTACCCCAACGATCGATGCCATCGCCAATGAAGGCACGCTGTTTACCCACCATTATGTACAAGTGCCTACCTGTGGCGCCTCGCGCCATGCGCTTTTAACGGGGTACAGACCCTTTAAAAAAGTGCATCTACAGAACAGTGCCCTAGAAGTAGAACTTTCGGATAAGGAAGAAAACGAGGTGCCTGAAACCTTTATCCATCACTTGCGAAGAAACGGTTATCACACGGTCGGCATTGGAAAAATAAGCCATTCGGCGGATGGATTTTTGTACGGGTATGAAGAAGCCGTTTCCACTAAAAGAGAACTGCCCCATAGTTGGGACGAGCTGCTGTTCGATCCCGGAAAATGGAAAACGGGCTGGAACGCTTTTTTTGCCTATGCCGATGGTGAAAACCGCCAAAGTATGAAGAAACAGGTAAAACCCTATGAAGCGGCCGATGTTGCCGATGATGGCTACCCCGACGGACGCACCACAGCCTTGGCCATTTCAAAACTTCGTGAACTAAAGACCCAAGACAAACCCTTTTTCATGGGGGTCGGTTTTTTTAAACCCCATCTTCCGTTCAACGCTCCTAAAAAGTATTGGGACCTATATGAACGAGATGAAATTCCCCTGCCTGAAAATCCAAATATTCCTGAAAACGTGAATATTAAAAGCCTTCATGAGAGTGGGGAATTCAACCAGTATGCCTTGGGTGACGAAAAGGTAGGTCTTGCCCAACCCGCCACCGACGCATACACGAAAAAACTAAGGCATGCCTATTTGGCCTCGGTGAGCTATATCGATGCCCAGATCGCAAAATTGTGGGCAGAGCTAAAGCACCTTGATCTCGACAAAAAGACCATTATCGTACTCTGGGGCGATCATGGCTGGCACTTGGGCGACCAGCGGGTTTGGGGCAAACACACCCTTTTCGAAAATGCCCTTA